>NZ_VOYP01000026.1:0-43816 GCF_013420235.1 Acinetobacter sp. YH01022
AAGCGTGTACATAGTGCACTCGGTTATGTATCGCCTTTTGAGTTTGAAGCAATGTACTATGATAAGATTAACCCGTTAGGTCAGGTGGCCTAACTTAAATAAAAAGTCTCCGACAAACCCGGTACGGCTCAGATATTTCAAAAGGTGGCTTGTCTGTTTCTTCTACTGGTCAAGTGAAGAAGTATGTTTATGATCCTTCAAAACCTTTTGCTGTAGATCAGCAGGGCAATTACATGCTTTCAGTATCTGAAAAGGATTGTAGAAGGTGGTTAGATGGTTATAGACCATTTAATTATTTTGCTCAGAATAATTCATCATCAAGCCATTCAAATTCTAGTGAAAAATCTACAGAACGAGTGTCTACGAGTGAACCGGAAAATCAAAATACTGAAGCGTCTTCTCTCTGATTACAAAGTCCGGGAGAATGAATCTAATAGGGCATAGCAGAGGGCGTGTTCCGCCCGAACTGATTAAATAAAATCTTTAATGATTTCTGAGCGTTTAGGTACTTTTGCATATTTGATTGATTGCTTTGATTTTAATGTGATAGGTAATTTATTTATTTCTAGGCTTTTAATGAATTTACCTCGTTGTTTTAAGCTGCTGATTTCATATACTAAAATTTGATTTCCTCGTTTAATGACATGTTTTTCAAGCAAAGCATCTTTGGCAATTTTATAAAGTAGATTTGTGTTTGAAATATATCTGTTTTTATTAAATAGATTTTCTGGCATTTTAAAACTAAGTATGTGATAAAAATCGGATTTTACACTGAATGATTAATAGACATCTATATAGAACAGTCAGCTATAATCGAAATAAGGGTGTTTTACTTAAAGAAGATTATATTTTTATTCGCCAATGCTTAGAAAAACATTTAAAAAAACATGCAGTTATCTAATGAAGATTATTCCATCGAAATAGATCAATTAAAGGTGCTTTTTATTAGGTTAGATCATACGATTGGAAGATTATAGCATCTTATAACATGCGGGTTACGATTGACTAAAAATGAATCAAAATAGTTTTTTTATTAAAATATCCGTCAAGTATGAGGGATTTCTTACTGTATTTAGTCGTTTTGCTATTTGGTTTTTTTTAACAGCATTTTATGAAACTGATTACTGGAGAGATCAATGAAAGAAGCAATTCTTGATGTGCTTTGTAGTCATAAATTTCTATTCTTATGTTTAGCATTTCTTACTTTGTTATAGCAGTTATGTCTACAGGATAAATTTGGCTCACGGATTTCGGCATAACGTATATTATGTTCATTAAGATACTTCACTGGAGAGATTAATATGTTGGTGAATCTCTCCAGTGAAGTTGCGCCAACGGCTGAGTTATGTAGGGCGCAATCTCGGATATCTTATTTAACATAATATACATTATACGAAATTAATTTTGTAAGCCCAAAATAGAAATGTCCGGTTTCTCCAAAGTAAAAATGTCCGCTTTTAGAATACGCACCTTTACGATTATCGAAGCAGACGGTTTGATATCCAGGTATCTATAACTGTTATATAAATATTTCACTTTTTTGTATCTATAGATGCTCTGTTACATCGTCAATAATTAACCTGACAGATAGCCAAATTGAGATAGCTGATGAACGATCAAGAGCCAAAAAAACAGCAAAAATACGCTGACAGTGAAATTTCAGATAAAGCGTTCAAGCGAGCCATTATTTGGTTTGGAATTTATGCTTTGTTATTCTGTATCGGTGTCGCATTCGTAGTTGGCGCCGATAATTCATATCTTCCCTAATTGCTACATAATCACAACCATAACTACAGCTACGATCAAGCAGCATATTTTCATCAAAAATGCTGCTTTTTTAGTTTAATGATATTGAATTTTAGTTTGCATATATTCACCATAGACTGAAAGCTTTTCAAAAATATGCTCGGAATAAAACATATCATCTACCAGTAATTGTGCTTGATCAAGACTATATAAATCTAATATTTTCAGTAATTTACCATTTATTTTAGAAAGCTTTGTACAAAGTTGTATATATTCATCATTTTTGTTCTTAAATAATAGCTGTAACATATTGATTTTATTTATATCTATGTATTCAGTTTGATTTTCCAGTGTGATGATTTGAATCTGTACATGCAGAAAATGAGCGATTAGATTAATCAGCTCCAGATTGATATCTAAACGCGTAATACAAATTATTCTAGATACTTTTGAATTACATAAAGCATTGATTAAATTTAAATAAAATGAATCTTTCGGGCTCATTTCTTCATCATTTAATTGTATAGATAGCCCCAGACTATCCAATAATTCATCAAAATTAAAGCTAAGGTTGCTCTGGTTCGCCTGATAATAGCGCGATAAAATGCTCAAACTTTGTTCATTTTTAACTGTATGATAAATCACCTTCTGATTCAGATTCGACAATATAAATGGTGAGAATAAATAGGCTAAATCTTCAATATGCTCTGTAATAGGATCTTGCAGGATCACAATCTGCCCTGCTTTCTCTATCTCTCTGAGCTTTTTTGCTCTCAATACTGTGGCTTCAACATTCAAATATTTTTGCTTAAGCAATCTTTTAACCTGCGGAGAAATTTCGTATCCTGACAGCAACTGATGGATCAAATTAAGTTGCGATATTTCAAACATTTGTCACTCCATTTCAACATTTTATCTACCTTCATCACACGTTTGCATGAAGTGTTCGCCAGTATCGCAAATTCTTTTAAACTTAATAGATACAACATCAATTATAAAATTTATAACAGATCAGTATTTTTTAAAAAATCTGTTATAAAAATACTTTAGTATTAATTAAATATCGCTATATTTATATACAGTCACTTTTCATCAGTCATCTTTTAATATGTATAAGTCAGAACAGCTTGCTCATCAATTAAGACAATTGATAGAAAGTGGCTCACTGAAAGCCCATGAAAAACTCCCTTCTTTACGTGAACAAGTGCAGCTTTCCGGTTTTAGCCTGATTACCGTGATGAATGCTTATCAAGAGCTTGAATCTAGAGGTTTAATTTATGCGAAAGAAAAATCTGGCTACTACATTGCAAATACATATGCAGACCATGAACACAATGCACCTTTAATTGTTTCTCTCAATTCCAATATTGAGATTAATTCATTAATTTTTAAATATCTCAAATCCATTCAAGGCGAACACATCGTTCCATTTGGTTCGGCATTTCCAGACAGTGATTTGGTCTATTCCAAAAAACTAACGCAAATTATGGGACAAATCGCGCGTAATAAAAAAAGTTATGATGCTATTGATAGTTTACCCCCAGGAAATTTTTCATTACGCAAACTGATTGCCCAACGCTATTGTATGCAAGGCATACCCACTGATCCAGATGACATTGTCATTACATCGGGTGCTTTGGATGCACTAAACCTGGCCTTACAAGCGATTGCCAAACCTGGTGACTATATTATCCTGCAGCAAAATATTTTTTATGGTGCCTGGCAAGCGGCTGAACGATTAGGCCTAAAAGTGGTCACTATTCCTGAACATCCTAAACATGGATTTGACCTGGAAGCTTTTGAACATATCTTAAAAACCTATCCGGTCAAACTCTGCTGGTTCATGCTAAATAGCCATAATCCGGTAGGTTTTACCGTTTCAGAGGATATAAAGTTTCAAATTTCAAAATTATTACATCAAAATCAAGTTCATATGATTGAAGATGATGTGTATGAGGAAATGTATTTTGGCCATAAAAAGCCGTTACCCATGACCTATTATGATCAAAATAATTTAGTCCTGCACTGCTCTTCTTTTTCGAAAACCCTAGGGGCGACGTTTCGGGTGGGTTGGGTACATGCCGGGAAATACTCACAGCATATTCAGCACCTGCAATTAATGAGCACGATTTCAGTCAATTCCTTACTGCAAAGCGCTTTAGTGGAATTTTTATCCAATTTTCATTATGAAAAACATCTGCGCAATTTACGTAAAAATTTACAGCATAATAAATTGTTATTTTATAGATATTTAGAGTTGAATTTACCAACCAGATGTAAAGTTGAATATCATCCAAGTGGTTATTTTTTATGGCTTAAACTGCCTAAAAATGTAGATAGCATGTGCATTTATGAAACTCTCATCCAGCAGAAAATTGGCATTGCACCTGGTCAACTTTTTAACATCACCGCACAAAAACAGCATTATTTAAGAATTAATTGTTCATTTGCATGGTCTGATTCAATTCAACATTCATTGGACAAGGTTATTTCTACGCTGCAAAGCATGATCGTGGATGATTAGTTTAAATTTTTACAGCGAATATAGTCTTGCTATGCTGTAAAATGATTCAATGATCAGTAGCGTGCACTTATGCTGATCCATATCAGACCAAATGAAAAACAAAAATATAGGGAAATACGGGGCTATAAGAATATGGAATCGCAAAACTCTAAACGTATTCATGCATTTGATAATGATGTCATGAGTGATCTGGATGCCGTGGGTATCGCACAATTAATTCGTGATAAACAGGCTTCTGTACAGGAAGTCACCGCAGCGGCAATTGCACGTGCACAACGCGTTAATCCGCATCTCAATGCAATTCAGCTTGAATGTTTTGAGCGTGCTTTAGCAAAACCACGTTTCAAACAAACAGGAATTTTTGCAGGTGTGCCCTTCTTTTTTAAAGACAATACCGATTATCAGGGCCTTGCAACCAGTCATGGTTCTAAAGCAGTAAATGGCAAGACTGTATTAATTAACCCCAAGATCAGTCAACAATTTTTAGACCAGGGCTTTGTCGTATTAGGCAAAACGACCATGCCAGAATTCGGTTTAAACGCTACCACTGAGTTTAAAGATGGCAGTGCGACTTTCAATCCATGGCATACTGACTATTCTTGCGGGGCATCTTCCGGTGGTTCTGCTGCAATGGTTGCCTCAGGTGTCGTGCCTATTGCCCATGCCAATGATGGTGGCGGTTCAATTCGCATTCCCGCTGCCTGCTGTGGTCTGATTGGTCTCAAACCCAGTCGCGGTCGTACTTTTGATAGTGATGCAGCACGTTCTTTACCCATCAATATCATTAGTGAAGGTGTAGTCACTCGTAGTGTCCGGGATACAGCTTATTTTTATGCGGGTATGGAACAAAGATTTTATAATAAAAAACTGCCTAAAATAGGCCTAATCGAACAGCCGATCCAGCGCCGTTTACGCATTGGTCTGGTTACTCAATCCATCACAGGCCAAATTGATCAGGAAACATCATCCACCCTCAACCAGACTGCGAAATTACTTGTAGATTTGGGTCATCATGTTGAAGAGTTTCTGTTACCTATCTCGATTAGCTTTGTTGATGATTTTAGTGAATATTGGGGTTTTTTATCCTTTATGCTGCAAACTTTTGGCAAAAAGGCTTTTGGTGCTGGATTTAATGCCAAACAGCTGGATAATTTAACGGTAGGACTTGCCGGACTCTATAAGAAGAATTTTTACAAAACGCCGCTATTTTTGTATCGTTTAAAAAGAATGCAACAACAGTATCAAGACATTTTTAACCAGTATGACGTTCTGCTTTCTCCAGTATTAGCGCATACGATGCCACAAATGAAGATCAACTGTTAGCCGATTCTATCAATGAAGCTGTTGAATAACAGGGAACCTATTCGATATCTAAACTAAGTTTAGATATCGATTCATTTCATCCAGAACTGATTGCGTTTTTTCAGCATGCAGCCAATGTCCAGCATCATCAATAACCTGAATTTTAGCATGCGGAAATTGCTGTTTGATGGCACTGAAATGTTCATCCTTACTAATATAGGCAGATTTACCACCACGAATAAACAGTGCCTCTTTTTGCCAAGGCTGGATCATCTTCCAATCCAGGATTTCTGAGTAATGATTAAATAAAGCATCGACATTAAATAACCATTGGCCTTTATTAAAAGACTTCATTAAAAACTGGATCACCATTTCTTCATTTAAATATTCACGCATAATCTGGGTCGCCTGCTGCCGACTTTCAATCTGTGCATTTTTGACTGCAAACAAAGCTTTAAAAATTTGTTTATGATGGCTTTCCTGGTATGCAAATGGTGCCATATCCAAAACCACCAATTGTTCTAATCTCTGCCCTGCCTGATTTGCCAATTGCATGGCAATTTTCCCCCCCATGGAATGACCAATAGCAGAGAATTTTTGAATATTTAAACTATCTAATGTTTCCAGAATATCTGCTGCCATGACAGCATAATTCATTTCTGTTGCATGTGCTGAATGGCCATGATTACGGATGTCTATTTGAATGACTGAATGAGATTCATAGTATGCACGTGCCAGCATACCTAGATTACTTAAACTGCCAAAAAGGCCATGAATAAATATCAGCGTATTTTTTGCTGTAGCAGTTTCATTAATATGTATTTGGTGATTTAAAATCATGGAGTGCTTTCATTACTTTTTAGATGAAATTATTTTTGAGTAAATTAGGTATTTAATCAATTGTTAATTTTTTAAAATATTTTTTTGCTTAGGCTATTTATGTGGGTATAGGCAAAATTTGGTGAATTGTTCTGTTTTGAGAGATATTTAAAAGAGTATAAAACTGGGAGTTCTTAAGATGAAAGAATTAGGCTCAATATCCTATTTTTAGCCTGTTTTTACTTTAGATTTAATTATTAAAAATAATTCAGAGGAATTTAAATAGTAGATGCCACCATTGACCTCAGCTTCCAGGAACTATCCTCCATCGATATTGACCTGAATTGCAGGTAAAATCAGTTTAGGCATAGATAATGTTGCATCACGGCGGTTACGCATTTCAACAAAATCTACTTTTGTTGTAGTTTCATTCAGGAGAATATTTCTTATATAGTGATCTTCTTTTCTATCTTCGGGTTAATAATCATGACAATATGATAAAGAAAAACCTGAATTTGATTATCCAACGCATAACATTTTTGAATGGAATTGAGTTAAGTAACTGCACTGCCCTTTTAGGAGAATCACAGAAGGATTGGTATGAAAATAAACTTGAAGAAGTTATTATTGCTTAGGCTATTTTAATAAATATAGTCGATGTGGACGGCGAATTGTCAGTCAGGTCACCACAAATAACTCCCTAAAACCATAATGCCAATGATTTAAATATTAGTGTATGGATACTTCAAATGAGAAAAAACTCATATGATGCTTGTTCAATAAGTTATTCTCTTTCTTTCGCGACGTAGATGATATCTACTAGGTGTTAAATCTAGTTTGATTTTTTCCGTTTTCTAATCTCACAGATCTTGAAATAAAGAATTATTCGCTAAACTCTCTAAGTACTTTTTCTGCAAACCACCACGGTAACTGTTGAACTTCCGGATTCATTTTCAATGTTTCGGCCGATTCAATTTCAGCAATAAAAGCCGCTTTTTCACCGTTAGAAGAGTTATCAAACAAATAGGTACGATCACTGGCATCAATCGCCTGCATAAGCAAATCCATACTGCGGTAATAACGCTCCACAATCTTTTGCTCTGGAACAGGATGTCCACCCACACTCACCCGGTATTTCACCCGCGCAATATTAATTCGTGGGTCAACCGTAGAAACATAATATAAATAGGTTTTAAAACCCTGCCGCTGAGCTTGTTGTAAAAACTCAACCTTAGAGATATGCGACATTACCGTTTCAAAGGTAAAACTGATTTTTAAGCGCAAAAATTCCAGGCGGATATAGTCAATAATCCGTGCACAAAGATAAGAATCGATTTCGGATTCATGAAACTGGATATTCGATTCATCAACTACACCAGGCTCTTGTTGCAGTAAAGGAATGAGTTGCCCAGATTGAGGGCGTTTTTTCTGCTTAAGGAAAGCAATCAAAGCTTGGGCCGTTAATGCGGGATGATAGGTCTTTAAATCCAGGCGTTGACTCAAGCGAAGATTCTGTTCCAGTTCATCGGCATTTAAATAAGCCCCAATATGATGGGGCAATAAATATTCCTTGACTGTGCTCTTTCCAGACCCATTCGGACCGGCAAACATCCTTATTCTTGGTTGAGGCATTAAGTTATACAGCTGCCTCTTGTTTTCTCTTGCGTTTTAAAACTTTAGGAAGATCATTCACATTTGTATATGCCTGATGCAAGTCCGCAATCACGGTTTCCTGTCCATTTACTTCGCGTTGTAACAGTTGCTGTTCTTTTGCATACACGACCGTTGCTACCGTACATGCTTTGTTAAAGGCATGACGGAAAGCATGTATGGCAAGTTTAGGAATCATCTCATCCTCATATTTGCCTGCTTTCATGATGGTATAAGCTGTCATGGAACAACTCCCGTTACACAAGGTGTATTTGCTTATTATATTAACATAGCCGCAATAATTGTCTATAAATACACCAACATAGAAATGTAACGCTTTGCAGTGAAGTTAATTAAAGCCACAAATTCCGTGGCTCATGCATTATTGGTCTTCCTTCCACACATCTTCATAATCTTCACGATCAATCATAAAGCGGAAACCCTCAGCCAAAGCCAAGTATGGCAGCACTTCAGGTAAAATATCCTGTAACTCTCGAACTGTCATGGTCTGGAAAAAGTCTTCTCCTTCTTCCAGCTCGCCACCGTAAATAAACCAGCCAATGTTTTCATCTGTTTCAGGCTTTTTACGAATCCCGACAATGGGTTCTTTATTTAAAGTTTGAACTGCAACGGCGACAACATCATCACCACTGACCTGGATATAGGCAGAATCAAATTCTTCACACAATAACTTTTGTTCTGCAATCAGTTCTTCTAAGGGTGAAAGTTGTGGGGATTTTTTTGACATTGCATTTCTCTGGCATATAAAACCGAATAACGACAGTTTAACTTAGAACGATTTAGCATGGCTAAACTTTTTATTTGCAGGATTTTTTGTTAAACTTGAAAAAGTTACAAAATCAAAAAAAATGTAAATGAAACCACAAAATGCGACAGAATCTACAATAAGCCCTCAATATGGTCACGGCGGCAAACGCAAAAATGCTGGCCGCAAAACCCAGTATCAGGAAAAAACTGTGGTGATGCGCGTACCAGAGTCTAAAGTATCTGAAATTAAGTCCTGGTTAAAACCCAAACCCGCAGATGACCGTAGTCAGAAGATTGAACTGCATTCAATACAGATTCAGACCCAACTCGATATTCCTTATCCTATGGAATCGGTTGAGGCAGGTTTTTCCTCTCTGAGTCAGGATTACGCTGAAGACGTTATCGACTTAAATCAATATCTCGTACACAACGCCTCCAGTACCTTTGTATTACGGATAAATTCGTTGTCAATGAAGAATGCTGGTATAGACATTGATGACCAGATTTTAGTTGACCGTAGCTTGAACGCAGAACATGGCGATATTGTTTTGGCTTTAATTAATAATGAGTTTACCGTTAAACGATTAATGATAGAAAAACAGAAAAATAGAGAAGTGAAAATCTGGTTAAAAGCAGAAAACCCAGAATATCCGGATATTTATTTGCGCAGTGAAGAACAGTTGACGATCTGGGGTGTAGTGACCTGTATTTTAAAAAAATTGCGCTAATAAATTTAATGAGTTGATATATAGCCGGCACTGATCAAAATTTTACTTTTAACATACGCAGATAAGATAGATAAAAGCCCCAAGTAAACTTGAGGCTTATGGTAAATCCTAAGCAAGTTTTAGGATTATTTTTGCTGTTGAGGGTTTTTTTGCTGCTGTTGGCGTTGATTGCCTTGGTTTTGCTGACGTTGATTGTCTTGTTGCTGCTGTTGCTGTTGATGCTTTTGATTTTCGCTTTGCGGATTCGATTGTTGTTGATTAGCCATTTTCATATTCATCCTTTCGATTGATTACTAGCCCTGATTACTAGGGATATGCCGTATGTAATTACGACTCTTATTAATCTAGCGGATATTTCTGATTAACCAACCTGCAAACTGTTTCGACTTAATTCATTGTAATGATCAAAATATTAATTTACTGATTTTTAGTCTATCACTGAATCTCATCTTTACGCTATTAACGCTAATTACACTGAACCTTACATGCTGCTCAAGCTCTTTATCGAATGATCTCTTGATTATTCGAATTTTTAAAAATTGAAATTTATAAACGATTTTATTTTCCTCACCTTGAAAACGTTACAATTTCAAAATAAGAAAAATGGCTAACCAACTCTTTGCCTTAATTGATATTAACTGCTATGTAAGCTGTGAACGGAGATTTAATCCTCATTTAAATGGCCAACCTGTGGTTATATATACTTTCCAATAATGTACTTATATTTTTATAAAATTGAACAATAGACTTGGCCTGTTAGGAGTCAAAGTATCTTTCAGTAACTACGCTTTATACACAGATATGTCACGGCACTTTTTGGGATTCTGGAACAGCATTTCCATCTGATGATTTAGAACCTAAACTCCCCCTTAAATTGATAATTGTTTTATCCAGCACAGCAGTTATGCAAAATATTTTGATCTAGAATAATTCTAGAAAAATATTGTCGAGTCTTAATCCAGCTCATTGAGCAATCACTGGGTTTACTATGCTGCATAAGAGTGGCATTACTAAGACCCAAGCCAAACAGGCCAGTTATTTTGTCAAAATAAGTCTTTGTTTTAAGTCTCTATGCTATTTACCACATTTAGACTTATGCAGTTATGAAAGCCTGCTCGTAGAAATACTGGTCATCGAAATTTGGGTATTGGTCGTAAAAACGGCAAACAGTTTCAAGACTATAAAATTTATAGTTGCTATGACTTAACTTTTGCCAATAAATATCATCTCGGCAAACAATTTTCGGTGATGATTGCACGGACAATTCCTGAATTAAAAGGTCAATCATGTACTACATTCAATGATCCTGTAACACCAGCAAAAAGCATTCTTTCATCATGCAGTTTTGCTACAGTATTGACCAAAAAATCAATTATCAAACATGTAGTGATTTTTCATGTCAGCCGTGCTCATAAACACTTAAACCGGCAGCAATTGTATAGCTGTGTCCATAGTTCACGCTATGAAAAGGTATCTGGCCCATCCTATAAAAATAGGCTGTATTATGCGCTAAGTCTTGAATATACAAGCGATGACTTGCTGGCTTTAAATGGTATATCATTAAAGCAAATAGATGTTTTATTTAAATAAATTATAAATATTTGAAAGTGGAAATGTGGAAGTCATTTTTAGTGCATTATCTGTTAAACAGCACTATATTCATGGCTTAGGGCAACCTTTAGCCTTGATTCAACAACGGGATAATTTAATGAACACCTTGTTGAAAATGCAACAATGCTATGGATCGGATTGTATACAGGTGGTTTATCATTCTGCCAATTCGGTCTCTGGTAGATGAAACAGCAACACCGCTCCCCACGCGATACCATCTGGTGGAGGGAACTGCTGCCTATTCATGACTCTACCGTGACTGTTACACAAAATAAATGAACTGTTTTGGTCAATTTAGCTTACAATATAAGAACGAGTAATAATTATAAAAAATGTCATTTTTTAACATTGCCAATTCCCTGCAAAGTTCTCATTATATAGCTCAGTTTTGACACATAGCTTCCGTATCAATTTAAACAAATTATAATAGAAATACGGAATTATTTGCCATAATACGCAAACTTTGCTGACATCTTGCAAGGTATATTTGCAAACTTATAATTGGAGCAAGCTGAATGGGCTCAACCATTTTGGTTATTCATGGACCGAATCTAAATTTACTCGGTATGCGTGAACCTGAAGTTTATGGACACCTTACCCTAGACGATATAAATCAAAAGCTCATCGCTCAAGCTCAAAATGCATCTGTTTCCCTAAATACTTTTCAAAGCAATTGGGAAGGTGCAATTGTCGACCGAATTCATCAGGCACAAAAAGAAGGCGTTCAATTCATCATTATCAATCCTGCGGCGTTGACGCATACGTCTGTTGCAGTACGTGATGCGCTTCTTGGTGTTGCCATTCCGTTTATTGAAGTTCACTTGTCTAATGTACACGCACGTGAAGCATTCCGACATCATTCATATTTATCCGATAAAGCCGTTGGCGTGATTTGTGGTTTAGGTGCAAAAGGTTATAGCGCTGCACTGGAATTCGCCATCGATAAAATTCAACCTTCTAAGCAATCATAATTAGGAATACTGTCTCATGGATATCCGTAAAATCAAGAAACTCATCGACCTGATGATTGAATCTGACTTACAAGCGATCGAAGTTAAAGAGGGTGACCAATCCATCGCCCTCACCCGTCGCAATCCTGTGGTAGCAGCAGCTGTTCCTGCAATGCCTGTAGCTACTGCAGCTGCAGCACCTGCTGCAAAAACACCACGCGGTGCAGTTGAAACATCGCCTATGGTTGGTGTGTTCTATGCAGCACCAAACCCGGGTGAAGCACCATTCGTGAAAGTGGGCCAAACCGTTTCTGCAGGTGAAACACTGGGTATTATTGAAGCCATGAAAATCATGAACCCGATTGAAGCAACTCAAAGTGGCGTGATTGAAGAAATTCTGGTGAAAAATGGCGAAGTGATTCAATTCGGTCAACCATTGTTCCGCTATCGCGCCTAAGACCACGGGGATTCACAATGTTGCAAAAAGTTTTAATTGCAAACCGGGGTGAAATTGCTTTACGCATCACCCGAGCTTGCAGAACTTTAGGAATTAAAACCGTAGGTATTTATTCCGATGCCGATAAAGACCTGATGCATTTACGCTTTTGTGATGAAGCGGTATGTATTGGTCCGGGTGCAAGTAGCGAAAGCTATTTAAACATCCCGGCAATTATTACGGCTGCTGAAATTACCGGTGCAGATGCCATTCACCCAGGTTATGGTTTCTTGTCTGAAAATGCCGAATTTGCAGAAATTGTTGAAAATTCTGGCTTTATCTTTATTGGTCCACGTCCGGAACACATCCGTCTGATGGGTAACAAGGTTTCTGCCATTATTGCCATGAAGAAAGCCGGTGTACCAACAGTACCAGGCTGTGATCATGCAGTGACTATTCACAATGCCCTTGCAGAAGCCAAAGAAATTGGTTTCCCGCTGATCGTTAAAGCTGCTTCTGGTGGTGGTGGTCGTGGTATGCGTATTGTTGAACGTGTCGATACCCTGCTTGAATCGGTTCAGGCTGCACAGCGTGATGCTGAAATGTGGTTTGGTGATGACACAGTTTATATGGAACGCTTCCTGCAAAAACCGCGTCACGTCGAAGTTCAGGTTTTGGCAGATGGTAATGGTCATGCCATTCACTTGTATGATCGTGACTGTTCTTTACAGCGTCGCCATCAAAAAGTATTGGAAGAAGCACCTGCTCCAGGTTTACCAGAAGAAGCTCGCGCTGAAATTTTAGAAGCCTGTGTCAATGCATGTAAGCTTATGCAATACCGTGGTGCTGGTACATTCGAGTTCCTGTTTGAAGATGGTGAGTTCTTCTTCATTGAAATGAACACCCGTGTCCAGGTTGAACACCCTGTTACCGAAATGGTCACTGGTATTGATATTATTGAGCAGCAATTGCGTATTGCTGGCGGACTTGGCCTTGAGATTCAACAAGATCAAGTGGAAATACGTGGTCATGCCATTGAATGCCGTATCAATGCGGAAGATCCAACCACATTCCTACCATCTCCGGGCAAAATTGAAAATTATTATGCTCCAGGTGGTGCAGGTATCCGTATGGATTCGCATATTTACCCAGGCTACAGCATTCCGCCTTATTATGACTCAATGATTGCAAAACTCATTGCCCATGGTAAAGATCGTGATACGACTATTGCACGTATGAAACAGGCATTAGAAGAAACGATCCTGACCGGAGTAAAAACCAACATTCCTTTACATAGAGATTTGATTCTGGAAGATGAAAACTTCTGTAAAGAAGCGATGGATATTCACTATCTGGAAAAACACTTATTGAAAAAGCTGGAAGCTTATCAAGAAGCGTCTTAAATAAACCGAGATAAAAAACCGCTCTTTATGAGCGGTTTTTTTATCTGTATAACGATATATTTATAAAATCATGAACAATCATTAAGGCAAAACACGGCGCAAGGTGGCAAAACACTGTTCAGCTTTCTCATTACTGCAGAAATTTATTGTTGATGCGTTTTTCCACTGCACGAAATATTGGGAAATCTCGCCAGTCTGGTCTTCTTGCAGACCTGAACAATCCCTTTCATTATTGTCATACTTTACTTGTAAAACCAGTGCAGATAATAAGGAACGTTCCTCTTGAGCTGGTTGAAAATCATAAATTCCAGATGACCACTCCTGGCCACTTTTAATAATGACATTGTTATTCGATTTAAAATTATAATATTCAATGCATTTATTATTGTTGGCAACTTGCATCCCCCATAGACCAACAATTTCTGGACGAGTCACAATACGAATGGTATTCGAATTTTCAGCTCGATCATTTTCTTCTGTTGCGACTACAGCTTGATTGTCATTTGCCATCGCAACAGATGAGCACAATGTAAGTAAAATTGTAAAATATGTTTTTTTCATACATCAATTCAGTGCTAAAAATCCTTTGTTATAACTTAGCATATTTTTATGAAAAACCAGTATTTATCACCATATTACAACAATATAATTTCAGGTTGAATTTGCACAAAAAATTGGTCTATCAAGCCGAAAGAATCAGTAGTTTTTCGTACTGATGCAGCTGTATAATAAAGACCACACAGCGGCAATCTTGGTCATAAATGTAAAATACTGACTTTTTTTAAAAATTTTTAGCCATGTTGAATATATTTCGGTAGCCAGCGCACAAATAGCAAACCCACAACTGTTGAAAACCCGGCAAGAACAAAAATCATCTCTCCTGAGATGACTTGCCAATATCTTCCAGCCAGAATACTTCCTAAAGCGACACCTAAGCCCCACATGGTACTGTACATGGCCTGACCGCGGCCTTGCTGACCTGCGGAAAAGTTTTGAAAGATAATGCGCATGGCAATCATATGAAACAGGCCAAAACTAAAGGCATGAATGCTTTGGGCTAAAAACTGTGCCACCAAGAGATGAGGCAATAGTCCAACAACAATCCACCGTACACCGGTCAGGACCAGACAGCAACTGACAAGACTGCGCCACGAAAACCGGGTCAAGAAAATATGGGCAAAAGCAAACATGATAATTTCTGCAACCACCCCGACGGACCACAACAGGCCAATTTCAGTCGTCGAAAAACCAGCTTGATGCAAGTAATTACTATAGAAACTATAAAATGGCGCATGGGAAAATAACAAAACAAATTCAATAGCAAAAAAAGCAGCCACCACAGGCCGTTTTAATATCGGCAATAATGGTTCTAATTGTTGTTGCGATTGTGGGGCTGTGCTGGGTTCTTTAATGCTAAAAGACCAAAGAAAAGCCAAAAATGCGATACACAGCAACATCAGCGGGAGCATGGAAATAGCGACAATTTCAAGTAAAGCACCAATACCAAAAACGCCTACAATAAAACCCACCGAGCCCCATTTTCTGATTTTCCCATACAGCTGATTGCGCTTATCCCCCAACCAGAACAATGTGACCCCTTCAAACTGCGCTAAGATGGCATTCTGAAAAAAACTAAAAATCAGCATAAGCAATGCAACAGACTGAAAGGTATTTGGGATCAAAAAAATCATGAACCAGATACAGGATTCCATCCATGTAGCTATACGGACCAATAGCATTCTTTTGCCCGATTTATCGGCAATCCATCCCCAAATGAACGGCGCGAAAAAGCGGGTAATGATTGCGATTGAAGATAACAATCCAATCTCTTGATAATTAAAGCCTTGATCTTCCAGATACAAATTCCAAAAAGGCATGAACGTACCAACGATGGAATAGTAGAAGAAGTAGAATCCTGACAGTTTGTGCTGGATTGGCAAGCTTAGCATTTAGTTGCATTCCATTGTATTTTCAATAACTTAAAACATTTAATAGTTGCATCACATTGCATGGTTTTGCCACTAATTGCACTTCAATAGTCTACAAATCCGTCTACAAAAATTAAAATAAATATTTTTTCATTTTTTGTAGACTCCTATTAAGTAGCCCTAACCTTACTGATTTTAGAGTAAAAATTTATAAAATGGATATAAATATATTTTATAGGGACTTTCTTTATTGAGCTGTTTGTTTTAAAAAATATTCAATTGACATAAAAAATCTAGAGAGAATTAGGCTGAACTGTTTGGGATAGTTTTTTTGATGGTGAGTATGGGTATGGAAGTGAGTTTGTAGTGCTATTCCTGGCATACTTTCTTCCATCCACCTTGGTTAAACATGACCTTTTCACATTGAGACCCAGTACCATACGCTTTTTTTGCTACGGCGACCAATGAAGCCCAAGCAAATGAATATCAAATTTCGCCACAGTGAAATCATGCCCGCCATTCAAATATTCAGTCATCTGAATAGGAATTGATAGGAAACACGGCTTTTTGCATTTCCTCACCTCAATACTTATCATGTTGCCAATAGTTATTAAAAAATTAAGAACCACAATGCCTTATATCCTTGGAATTCTGTTTCTGCTCTTTATTGCTTACCATTACAGACTTGATCAAGCATCTGGAATTGGTGGATTTCTTTTATACATAGTCATTTTATTAATCGTAATCTGTATCAGAGCTGCGTGGCGTGTTCTAACCTAACATTGAACAACTTAGACTCTGATACTTAAACAGCTCAGCACTGCAAAATTCTAAGTCTTGTTTCGCTTGTACTTTGTCTGTCATAAGCACTACCAATAAGAAAAGAAAACCTCCTCATTACTAAAGCAAGAGGGGTTTCTGGTTCAATCCAATCACTTCAAGTAAACAGTAAGCAAAATCAAATTATCTTTGATCTCCTCAACGCCATGTTTATATTCATGCTTGGAGCAATAATCTAAAAATCTATTTAAAGCGTTTCCGACTAATGAAGATACGCACACCTCTATCTTAACAATGCCATCTTCTGGTGCATTCAACCTACGGAATGAATAACCTAACAACTCTTCAAATGTTGTCGTAAATGTTGATACTTTCATTTTAAAACTCCGTTATTTCTATAAAGTAACGAAGCAATAATGCCCACCAAACAAGCTAGACTCAATATAAAAATTAATCTAAGTTATTGAATTAATATAATTATATTAATTAAAAATACTAAATCAATGAATTAAATAGGTTATTTAAAAAGTAACAAAATTTAATAAATTTAAAAAAGAAAACCCCCGCCAATAATGCATATTGAGCGGGGTCTTATATACCGTAATACATCCATCCGGCAATGGAGAACTATTTTTCCCTTAAACAATCCCGACACAGCTGGATTTCTTCATCATCAATCGTGTAATCGATTTCTGTCGCACCATGTAGTCCAAGTAAACAATACAGAAACTTAAGCATGATTTTTCTCCTCACAATTAAAAACCCACTTACTCCTTCAAATAAGCGGGCCTGCGCTACAGTTATTTTCTTCATTTTCTTGTGGTTGCAAAATTAAAATAGCACTGAAAATTTGATCATAAGGTATAGAAAATATAGATAAATTGTTGAGTTGTAGAATTATTAAGTTAATTCTATGTTACTTATCCACTAAAAGCCTGATCTATACCAGAGCTTTGGTTGCTATGTGAACTAACTTAGGTGTTTTGGAATATCTTCAACAACTGTAAACTCTGCAGCATAACGAGTCCTAAGCGCTTCAGTAATCTCATTAAACATCCGCTGATACTCTTCAGTGATATAAGTAGCTTTCTTTATTTGCTCAGTAGAATCAGCAACAATTAACAATAACTTTCGGTTTTCTTCCTTTAATTCTTCATTCTCTCGCATCACCATTGCCAAGAATAACTGTAATTCATCTTTAGTTAATACACTACTCATAACACCAGCTCGGTATTTTTCTAAAGAATAGCAAATGAGTGTGACAAATAAAAATCACACCTTTCGATGAGCTCTTAAATTTAATTCTTTGGCTTTTTATTCATTTAAGAAACTTTAACAAATTATCGTATTTATCACGTGACATTAAATTCCCCCCCTAAATCTGAATAGAAACAGTCATAGATAAACTATTTCACGTCTTTCAAACAATCCCGACACACTTTGATTTCTTCATCATCAATTGTGTAATCGATTTCTGTCGTGCCATTAGGAATTTGAGCATATTATTACTCTCAACAATATTGTCCCATCACCTATGGATGTATCTTAGGATATTTTAATTATGGTGAAACAGGATTTATTTAATTCGATCTAAATATCGACCATATGTGATCCATTTACACTTGTCACATTGCCACTCACTACGAGCATTTAAGTGATTAATCTGATCACCATGAATAGTTCGAATCAGTTTGTAACCATGCTTGCAAAAAATAGATTTAATAATTTTCTTAATCATATCCCACCATTTTTTTAACTGAATTCCCTAAACACCACTCACAACCTATGTCTACACAGTACCAGTATGAAGTGGAATTAAATAAAGTATACAGCTTTTCCCTATACAAAAAAAAGCCCACTCATGGAAAGACGATGTGGGCTTATAAACTAAGGACCTTGGGAGGTCATTCAGAAACTACAGCAGTTTCTGATGGTTATTTTGTACACTATTCAAATATTTTTCAGTGGCAAAACATACCAAAAAATAAAATAATGATAATTAAATCACATTATTAACAAGTCTTAATTAATGATTTATACAATATGAAAAAGCCTGCTTAATGTGAGGTATCTAAGCGGACGACTAGCATGAAAACTTGCTTTTTTCAGGAAATAAAAAGCCCATATTTCTATAGGCCTGTTTTCTAAAATTATGAGCTATACATATTTTAACTCAAACTGGTACTCATCTTGGGTAACCTTAATTTTATGCTTTTTATATTTACGTTTGTTCGGATTTATAGCTGAATTCATCACCTCATCATGAAATGATGTATCCCCCATTAAGCAAACATAAGCTTTATATCCTAGCAAGATTTTCTCAACTTTTTTGCCTTTTTTGGCAGCTGCTTCAAGCAATTCATCTAATTTTTTTAGTTCTATATCAGACATCTGTATTTACCCTCTGTTTGGAGGATACATTCTGACATACTAAAATTTCAAACTGAATCACCTATAAAATGAATTGATCGAAATTTTATCAAAAAGAAAAAAATCCACTTTTCTATGAGCTTCTTTATCAATCCAGTCCATGACTTACATTTAGACCATGTATAACATAGCGTTAATATGTCCATGATCAAGATCAATTGCACTGAAATAAAATAATCATGATAAGAAAAAAATTGATGCTGCCCATTTGACACAACCCATGTTCATTTTTTGATCGATTTATGTGGATTATTCGTTAATAATCAAATGAATTGAGAAAAGTTTTATAAAATTATTATGTGTTATTTGCCTCACAATTGCCTTTAAGGGAAATCAATGGGAGAAAGCAAATGTTAAATAAAATGATGATAGCAAGTAGCATCGCTGCCTCTGTGGTGTTAGTCGGCTGTATACCCTCAATGCTTAACTCTTCTACGGAAAAAAATTTAGCAAAATTGCAAAACAAAAATTGGGTGATGACCGAAATTAATCAGGTTAGTTATAAAGCCTCACCTACTTTATCTGCAGTTCCAATACTTAGCTTTGGTCATAGCCACCTCAGCGGTAGTGATGGCTGTAACCAATTTATGGGCGGTTATGCAGTAAAAGGCACCCAGATTAAATTTTCCAATTTAGTCACTACCGAAAAAGCCTGTTTAAATCCTACCGATTTACCGCAAAAATTTTCCCAAGCCTTAAGCCAAGTGGCCAGCTATGATGCAACCGATAGTGAATTAAAGTTATTCGATAACAATCATCGCATGGTGCTTAAATTTAACAATCTTAAATAGAACATAGAGATCATTTAGCCCTCATGAGAGGGCTTGTATGGATTACTCATATCACCTGAATCATTCAAAACACATTTAATTTAAATACAAAACAACATGTTATTTATGTTGTTTTTGCGGATTATTGTGTTGATTAGGTTGCTGCTGTACATTCGAATGTTGATTTTGCTGATGACCTTGTTGATTCTCTTGTTGCTGCTTGTGTTTATCACGATCATGCTCTTGATTATGTTGGCTCATTTGTAGGGGGTGTTGATTAGCCATTTTAATTTCCTTCCTCTATCTATTTAGAATCTATACATGAGTTAATCTACTATTTAATATTTTTTATCCAATCTTAACTTTGTATCAATTTCATTCAATGTAATTTTGATGCATCTATATGATTGATCCGCAATAAAGCCTTTTTATCGCTCTTAACATTTTTATTATGTGACCCTTTTATCTGAGACCAAATCCATCCCCTTCAAATAAAATTGAAGCAGCATAAACCCTTCGGAAATGTCGTTATAGTTTTATTTAATCGATAAAATGGCTTAGTCATTTTTACCACATTTGCGACATTCCTGGACGTACCCATGCTTATGATCCCAATTGAACTCATAAACATGAATACAAAACAGTTTACGAAATATATTAAGCATATTTTTCACCTCACCTACCGGCTTAGGAAAAGTATTTATACTTAATAATATGGGTATAAACAGCATCACTTTCAAACAGTAAGATAAAAAATTCAGACCAAAATAATAAAATAATTCAGCAATTTTGATTTTACTGATCTTTATCCATGGAATGAGGAGTGGTGGTTTTATCTTGCTGTGAAGTATCACTATCCTGTTTTTGACATGCACTTAGGCCCAGCATCATCAGCAATCCTACAAATGCAAGTTTTTTCATGGTCGATCCTTAAATCTTTTAAAAATTAAGAATAGAAGAGATACTTACTTACACGGTTCAGTTTTTGCAGCATAAATGTAAAAACAGCTTATTTATTCAATTTTTTATTTACAGCTTTTATAAACCATAAAATTCAGGTCACAATTTTCCATAAGACAGAATTTTCTGCTGTTTCAATGAAACCTATCACCTCATCATTTTCATTGAGCTTAGGAATAAACTGATGATTATCCATATCATAATAACCAGCGTGATCTTGCGCCTGAACCAGAGTGACTTCATCGCCTAAAACCTTGTTAATCATTCGCTCTTCGCCTGAATTAGGGTTTCTAATTTTGATCATAAGGATTTATCTTCATGTATATTTTGATCTCTATCATAAGAAATTAGAGCTTAAGCTGTGAATTAATTTGTTAGTTTGAATGTAAACTGGTTTAGCTTTTTGGTTTATAAAACTGAAAAAATAAAAAGAAATATATAAATGAATCTTTGATAACTTTTTCATACATTCTGTTATTTAATGTTTGCCTCACTAAATTTATTTTTTAAAGCTTCTAATATGTTTTAAGCATTTAAAGAATAGTGAAGCAAAATATGAATAAATATCCCAAAAGTCCATCAATAGAAGTCCAAACCCATCAACCGGGTATTCAATCTCAAATGCATCCACAACTCGAAGTCATCAAACCCAACTATCAGGGAAGCAATAAATTAAAAGACAAGATTGCCTTGATCACTGGTGGTGATAAGATGAAGATGCCGAAGAAACCAGAAAAATGGTGGAAAAAGAAGGCCGCCGCTGCCCTAGCGTTGAAATACGATTTGCAACATCACGATGGAATAAGCAAGCTAGTTGAAAGAACCCTTCAAAAATTCCAAGCCATCAATATTTTAATCAACAATGCCAGCATTCACTACCCACAAAAATACATTACCGATATCAATATCGAGTAACTTTTTAAAACCTTTGAAATCAATATACTGGCTATGTTTTATCTGACCCAAATGGTGATTCCCTATATGAAACCAGGTGATTCAATTATCAATACCAGCAGTATCGCCAGTTATCATGGCCATGATCTACTCATAGATTATGCAAGTACCAAAGGTTCAATTACCTCATTCACCCGGAGTTTATCTACAAATTTATTGAAAAATAAGACCGGGATTCAAGTGAATGCAGTAGCGCCTGGCCCTATCTGGACTCCATTAATTCCGAGTAATTTTGATGCAGAACAGTTAAAAGATTTTGGTAAAAAAACGCCGATGGGAAGAATGGGACAACCCAGTGAAGTGGCGCCTGCATACTTGTTTCTTGCCTCGGATGAAGCAAGTTATATATCCGGACAAGTCATTCATGTGAATGGAGGCACAATTATTAATGGTTAAAGTATTTAAAATCACCAGTTGAAATTTTATTTAAAGCTTGAGTGCCTGTGAAAATAATTTGAATCATGATGAATCAAATCCCGCACCAAACATTGACATATTATTACCCATCATTAATTTTTTCTTTGCTTAAATGAATAAAGCAGTAAATTTAGAGAGGAACTCATCATGCCTATTTGATTGATCTGCCTATAAGCCAGCAATTTTACCGCTTATCGGATGGTGTAATTACAAAAACACTCTAACAGCATGATTATTCTTAGTTTATAAAATATATGCTGACATTATTCACAATTTTTAAAGGTTCAAATGAATCAACACCGTTAAAATCTTAGTTTACCCGTCACAGGGGTGAATAGTGATGACACTCTATTGCATAAAAAAGAATCAAAGCTTTCTCGCTTATCGAGATCAATTTGATGACTGCCATAATTGGCAAATGTCCGACCTGGATTTAGCCTTAGCCAGCCCATGGTACTGGACGACCGATAAAAATGTAGCCAAAATTTTTATAACCCAAACTGAAGCAGAAGTTTTTCTAACTACCCATTACGGAGAGTCTTTTATCCTGGAGGAAATAAACTTGTATAGATATGAATATGATTAACTTAATTTAACTCAAATCTATTACCAGCCCGACAATTTTATTTAGTGAGCTGGGTATGCCTTACAAGACAGCCCAGCAGCTAAAATCGCCATCAACTGCTTATTATTGGTTTGAGTACGAATAGTGCTAAATTTGTAAGATTCATGATGCCAGCCCACTTTTTTTGCTGTAATTGAGGATAAATAAAAATTAGGGATTGTTCCATGTGCGCAAATTTTGAAGCAATTAAAAGAAATAGAGCATTTCTTCTCGGTCTTTCCGAACCACAGTTCCAATATCCTGATCATATTTATCTCTTATATGATGCCCCGATTTTAATCCATGGTGCAGACCAGCCAGAATGGGACCTTGCCAAGTTTGGTCTGATTCCTTCTTGGGCAAAAGAATTAAAATATGGTCGTCACACCTATAATGCCAGAACTGAAACCGTGTCTAATAAGCCCAGTTTTCGCCACGCCTGGCATAAAAATCAGTTTGCCCTTGTGCCTGTCGAAGCCATTTATGAACCCCAATATATAGATGGCAAACCGCACTGGTACGCCATTTTTCGAAAAGATGAACTCCCTTTTACCCTTGCCGCCATTTATGAAAATGCCGTGATTGAAAACAAGCATGTTCGTTCCATGAGCCTGCTCACCATCAATGCTGACCATCATCCCTTTATGCGGCAATTTCACACGCCAAAAGATGAAAAGCGTTCGGTCATTGTTATTCCTGAAAATGCGAGAATGGACTGGTTAAATTGCAAATATGATGAAGCAAACCAGTTCTTCTTCGAAATGCAGGATGAATATCTTGCTGTTCCCAAAAATCGTGCAGCAACGACATGACGTTAATATCCACTATTTATCTTATCTGTCACTCATCCTTGCAATCATTTTAAATGCTAATCGAAAATGATAAAAATCCAAGCTATTGGATTTAATTTTTTTCTTGATCGTCATTTCTATAAACTTAAAATTATAAAGAACATAGATTATTAAATATTAAATTGAGCTACACATTTTAATTAGACGCAAAATTTACTTTCTAAAGCATGATATTTATACACTAAGGTAAAGTTGCTTAAAGATTTGTTCCCTTTTGCATATATAGGGCGCGCAATATCGGAGAATGTCTTAAATTAGGGGATACAAAATGAGCACTATAAGGAGAGCTATGAAATGGCTACGATCAATGCAAATGACATTAGCAAACATGCAGAGGTAATTGCTTCAGATGGTCAAACAGTAGGAACAGTAGATCATCTTCAAGGTACAGATCAAATTAAGTTAACAAGAAATGAAGAAGGTAGTCATCATCTTATTCCACTTTCATGGGTAAGTGAAATTAAAGAAAATCAAGTAATGCTGAATGTAGATGCTGAAGAAGTTAAAAGTCATTGGGTGGCTGCTTAAGCATATTACAACATTGATATAAGCCCTTTCTTCGCTTGGAGGGCTTATTTAAGCTTAATAGCCTTAAATGTACTAACTCAAACCTGAGCTTAAAATTCCATTCGCATTATATCAAAGCTTGAAATATTAAAGACTTTTCATTTTAATTTTTTCTGATGACTTTATTTTAATTAAATTAATCTTTCTATATTTTTATCTTTAAATGCAGATTTTATCAAAGCATAAACCTCTATTTATTTGAAATTCTCTTTACATACCCAAACCTCCCCCTCTATACGTACCCGATCCGGCCCAATCAGGTCTAATCTATGACCATAATAATTGGTCAGATTGAGAAAATTCCCATTCTTGTCATAATTCGCCCATACGCCTCGCTGAATGTCCGGGCTATCAAGTTTATAAAATGTAACGAGTTTCTGTGGATATGTGGTTACTGTATTATTCATTTTACCTGACCTTGTTAATTAGCAAAATAAGGTACATCCTCTTCAATAAAGAATACCTCTCCCGTAGAGTTCAAAATCCATTGATTAGTGCCCATAATCTTTGTTAATTGTTCTTGTGATGAGTCATATACATTGAGCAAATGATTTTCTTCATCATATTCACCGGTATAAATTACGGTGGGTGTTGTATCAAAATCCTCATTCATTTTATGGGCTTTTACAGGTCTGATATTCATACTTAACTCCTGTCCTGCTTAAAGGGGCTTTCCCCCTTCAAACTTCCTACTGACCACCCTATTCAATCCTGCTTTATTTTTCATTTTGAGACTGTTTCCCAGACTCTTTTTGCTGATTATGTTTATGGTCTTGCTGTGGTAAATGATGTGGCTGTTTAATCGGTTGATTCCTTTGATTCATATCTGTTTGATTTTGAGGTTGAGACTTAGACATAACACTATTCCTTATGCTATTTTTATTACCATTACTTAATGACAACCAATAGCCTGATTATTAATGACAATATTAATCATATACTCAAGTTAACCGAACAAAAACAATCATGATGTATCAAAATATAATATTGCAATAAAAATATAACTGTAGAACTCAATATTCTTACTGAAACAATATTAAACACAGCAAATAAATAAATTATTAATAGAACTTTTTAAATAAAAAAATAATGATAATTCTTATACATATGTTAATTATGATAATTTATCATCATCTTAAAATAATACTTATTTCACAAAATTTAAAATAACATGAATACATAAATAATACATATAAATAAATCTCCCATATTTATCAAATGGCTCCAAAGTAAAGCTTATGATTTTTAATACAATAGACTTCTTCATAATTATTGCTAGCTTCTTTATTTTTATCTCATAGACAGAAGTAAAAAGGACTTATGAAAGAAGTCTAATATATATTAAAAGTCAGTCTTCTGATTCAACTCATCAATAAGCTATCGAAATTTAAATCGAACGATAATTTAAGTGCTTAGCCTCAAATCGTATGTGCAACTCAACAATAGCTACACCAACTTGCAAGTGCATTTTAGAAAATTAACATTATTCATTCGAAAAACACCCATCATGAAGATGGGTGTTTTTAAGAAATAGTCGCGAAAATATCGAAATTTAAGCTGGAACGGCGTCGGCAATCGCTTCGCGTGACCAGACCCGATGATAACGAATCAGGGTTTTAAACTGTTCCTGTACAGAGGAAAAATTATCTGTACTTAGCGTTCCATCATCATGGGGTAATTTAAGCTCATGCAAAAGTTCTTGCTTATCTCCTAACAATACAATCGGCTTCAGGTGCTTGTAGGCTTCCAAAAGATAATGTTTTGTCACGCCGTCTTTTAACGCTTGCTGGTAATTATCACCATCCACAATCACCACAGCATCATAAGCAATCGAAGGCTCTGCTTTTTGCATACCATCCGATACAACTGCAGACTGCTGTTGATTCATCACAGGGCCCGGCGTTGGCGTCAATATATGAGCAACTGCTTTTTCAGCCATAGCCCATTGCTGAATCGCATCGATATTCGCTTGGCTCACTCCATCATGTACCAGCACGGCTATTTTTTTAGCTTTGATATCGTCAGGAACAAATGCTGTCATGGAAAGACGTGCCGATTTTTCGACTGATGACGCTTTTGCCGGATTTTGTGCAGCTGTGACCTCTATACCCAAATTTTTACCGACCTGTTGGGCCAGATCCAGATCTATATTGGCCAATATTTCTTGCACTTCACGTTGACGGATATGCGGGCGTTGTACCTTACTTAATTCGAAAGTATAGGCATCCACCACATGTTTTTGTTCATGCGGTGCCAAGCTCTGGTAATACAGTCGCGCTAGAGAAAAATGGTCTGAAAAAGACTCACTGCGCTGGCGAATTTTTTTATCATCAATTCTTTCCTGATAACTCTCAAAACCGCCATCCTGTGCAGCGGGTGGTGTTTCGACTGGCCAGTTGTTATCAATCGAATTCGGTTGATAAGAGGCCTGACCGCGATGAACATAAGTTTGATGCATGGCATCACGCTGGTTGTTATGAAAAGGACAAACCGGTTTATTAATGGGCAACTGATGAAAGTTTGGGCCACCCAAGCGGCTCAACTGAGTATCTGTATAAGAAAATAAACGTGCTTGTAACAAAGGATCATTGGTGAAATCTATACCCGGTACAATATGGGCCGGGCAAAATGCCACCTGTTCAATTTCTGCAAAGAAATTATCAACATTCCGATTAAGAACAAACTTACCAATTGGCGTGACCGGAACCAATTCCTCGGGAATGATTTTTGTCGGATCGAGTAAATCGAAATCAAACTTCATTTCATCTTCTTCAGCGACAATCTGAATACCGAGCTCCCATTCCGGATAATTCCCCGACTCAATCGCTTCATATAAATCCCGACGGTGAAAATCCGGGTCTTTACCTGCCAGTTTTTGTGCCTCATCCCAAACCAGCTGACTTAAACCTTGTTTCGGTGTCCAGTGAAATTTGACAAATATGGCTTTTCCGTCGGCATTGATCATACGGAAGGTATGGACGCCAAAACCTTGAATCGAACGTAAATTACGGGGAATGGCTCGATCCGACATTGCCCACATCACGGTATGAGCAGACTCCGGTACCAGGGAGACAAAATCCCAGAAAGTATCATGGGCTGATCCTCCGGTTGGTATTTCCGTATGTGGTTCAGGCTTTACGGCATGTACAAAGTCCGGAAACTTAATGCCATCCTGCACAAAGAAAACCGGAACATTATTGCCGACCAAATCGTAATTGCCTTCCTGAGTGTAAAACTTGATGGCAAAACCGCGAATATCCCGTACGGTATCGGCAGAACCGCGGGGTCCTTGTACCGTAGAAAAACGCACAAAAATGGGCGTCTGTATGCTGGAGTCTGTCAAAAAGCCCGCTTTGGTATATTGTTCATTGCCCGGATAAGCCTGGAAATATCCATGTGCCCCTACACCACGTGCATGCACAATCCGCTCAGGAATGCGCTCATGATCAAAATGGGTGATTTTTTCCCTTAGGATAAAATCTTCCAGTAAGGTCGAACCTCTTACACCTGCCTTTAAACTGTTTTGATTATCTGCAATCTTTACGCCTTGATTGGTGGTCAGTGCATGATCTGTAGCATCACTGCGTGAAGCATCTAACTGCTGTGTTTTTGCACTTTCATTTTTTTTGTCTACAGTACAAGTGCCTGCTACTTCACTTTGCTTGGCTTTATGATTCATCTTGCGCCTCTTTTCTATTATATAAACATGGGTTCGATAACGTGAATGCGTGGATGTTATGGCTGACATCAATTGGTGAATTTCTGATTGCTTAAAAAGGGAAACAGGAAGTCGACCAAACGTTGGGTACACCAGAGTCCTGTTTCACGATGATGGGCATGAGGAGCTAAATAAGGCAGCAGTTTATTGATCTTCATAGCAAGGTTGCCAGTTTCATAAATCTGATGCTGAATATCTTCAAGCTCCCCATCGGATAAAAAACTGAACATATAATTATTTTTATCTTTATGTTCCAATTTGATTCTTCGAGCGTTCAAATTGGCATATTGAGCAGATTCACCTGCAATCCAGTCATAAATGATCTGCTTTTCAGTAGCAGTAAATACGCCAAACATTTTCCCTTCTTCCTGATTAATCAGCTTCCAGAAGCGGCTTTCTTCAGGATCGTAACCCAGCTTGATCCATTTTTTATCAATGAGTACCTCAACAAACTCTTCTACCGAGTCTGGTGATGCAAGCCACGAATTAATCGTTTTGTTATTAAACTTGCATTTGTCATTGTGAATGACATTACCGATCAAGGCTTTTCGTTTTAAAATTTTAATTACCAAGGCGTCTAAATTGAGATTTTTAATAATTTGCCTGGAGGACAAGCCTTTATCGTTCAAAGCGAAGCCAATCTTCATTTTCTCTATAAAAGACTTTTTATCATTGAATTTACTATATATTTTTTCAAAAGCTTTAATGGATAAATGTGCATGACCATTATCAATATTGTCGATGGTGATATGCAGATTGAAATATTTTGAATCTATTCCTAATTCTTGTAGCTCATAGTTGGTGATCAGCAGATGTAACGGAAGTTGCTCATAGGCCAGATTAAAACCGATGATTTCCGGAATGAACTCGGGGGGTGCATAAGCCAGCGCGAGTTGAATGGCAGGTTGATGATAATATTCATCTTCCAGATCCAGTACAAAATGTTCCAGCCCCAAATTTAAGATAAGATCATCAAATAAGCATACATGATTAGATGTGGCGAGTCCCAAACCGAGTTCTTCCAGATAAATCTGGATTAAGTCTCTGAACACTGGATCATTCCAGTAATGGACAATACTAAACAACCATGAACCGTCTACCCGCTTTACCGGCGCAACCTTAATCAGAAATTCGAATGCCTGACCCACATTTTTAAAATATTCTCGCCCTGCCCCCCTATTTCTTTTTTCTAAATAAGCCTGATATTCAGCACATTGAAACTTATTATTTTCTAGAATCCAGTCCTGGATTTTACTGATATCAGGGGGAAAATCGATGGAGTTATAAGTTAAGCTTTGGATTTCTTTTTTTAAAAAATATGAAGCTTTTCTTTCCTTTTCTTGAATAGAAACCTCACCATTGAGAAAAAAAGTAACCAAATCAAAATAATTTTGATGATTTTTATCAACCCATTCTAGTAATTGCTTTTTTACTGCTACTGGCATTTTTTATTCTCCAAGCGGTAATTAGCATATAAACTTAATTCACTTGGGTTTCATGGAAAAAGCCTATAATTGTTATTATTCGTTTAATTTATGTTGAATCAAAAAATAATCAGGTTTTATATATCAAATATTTAAAATATTCATGCTCCCAAAAAAATGAGAAACCAGTCACCTTTTAAAAAATATTTTATTGTTTATATTTTATTTATTTTTTAGAATATGAATAGGAAATTAAAATAAAGCGAAAAAAATATGATGACTCAATGTTGTGAATTATTGGCTAAAGAAAAATTAAAAGTGACTTTCATTAAAAGCGCTTCCGCAGGTTATTTAGCTTACCTATTTTCCCTGACTCCATTCTCTGGCAAAATTCTAATTGGAGGTTTAGTGTGTTATGACCTGAAAGTTAAAGAAAAAATACTGAAAATCTCTCCAAAACTGATAGCAAAATATACACCTGAATCTATTGAAATTACTGAAGAATTGGTAAAAAAAGCAAAGAATATGTTTACCTCAGATATTTATGTAGGATGTACAGGATTACTCAAACCTGGCGGTTCTGAAACTTCAGAACAACCTGAGGGAACTTTTTTTTATTCAATTTTATACAAAAACAAAATATATAATTACCGATGTTTGTGTAAAGGAAAGAAAACAGAAAAATTAAATAAACTGATTCAACAAATATGTAAAAGCCTCATTAAAATTATTAAAAAAATTTAATAAAATAATAATTAAAATTTAAATTTGTAAATATCAATACACCTAATAACCGATATATTTCATAGATATAATATATGATGTAATTATTATAATTACATTTAAAACATTATGTAACATCCATTTTATTTTTTAATGAAATATTCATGCTAATAATAATTGTATCTGGTTAAACAGATTTTATTAAAAATATATATTATATATGAGGTGTAGAGATGACTAATCAAAATCAACCCCAACAACAAAATGATCAACAACGCCAACAGCAGCAACAGAACGACCAACAACGTCAACAGCCTGGCCAACAGCAAGGCAATATGCCTCAACAACAGCAACAAAATGATCAGCAACATCAACAGCCGGGTCAGCAGCAACAAAATGACCAGCAACGTCAACAGTCTGGTCAGCAACAACAACCTAATCAACAGCAAAATGACCCACAGCGCCAGCAAACTGGTCAGCAACAAGGTAACCCGCAACAACAGCAGCAAAATGATCAGCAACGTCAGCAAACTGGTCAACAGCAAGATTTTCGACAAAATCAGAATGACCAAAATAATCAACAGCAATAATGCATTGATTGAACATTGAATTTCACATTTTAAACTGTGAAATCGTATTTCATTGCTTGGCTATTCTATTGATTCCGAAAATTAGGAGCTACACAAAATGACGGATCCCACTTTAGAAAATCAAAACCGTACGTCAAATAATGAGTCTGATCGGTATTGGCGTGAAAATTATACCAGTCGACCTTATTATCAAGATTTACAGCGTGATATTCCCGATATTGATTATGACAAGGATTTATCCTCTGCTTATAAATTTGGAAGAAATTCACGTTCTGAATACGGCGAAAATACCCGTTTTGAAGACTCGGAAAATGATCTTGAAAGCAAATGGGAACAGTTTAAGGCGAACTCTCGCTTAAAGTGGCAACAAGCGAAACATGCTGTAAAAGATGCATGGGACAGAATATAAAGAAATGAAAATTTTCATTTAAAATCCTACTCACGAAAAAAGCACCCTCGGGTGCTTTTTTATGAAATATCTTTTTCTGATTAATTAAACATTTGCCCAAATGCATAAATCACAAACATCAGCATCAGTGCAGATGATGAAGTTACAAGGAGTTCTATTGTTTTCATAACCCACTCTCACTTCCTTATTGTGGAACTCTCTTTATACACAGATATTTTTTGTCAGACAATAACAATTATTGACATAAATGTATCAAAAAATACTAAACATATAAATATCACATTTTAAAATCTACACTTTCTCTCATTACAAATACAACAATTCATTGCAAAATATGTCGCTTGTTTTTAAAACATTTCCTTTATTTTAATATTTATTTATTTTTCAACAATTTAAATCTTAAGTCTTTAACTTTTTACTTACATTTAAATATTCAGGTCATAATATATGATTGAACTTTCCTGTTAATTTTTACTACCTATTTTTAGGGGGTTCCATGGACTCAGATTCAATTTTTTTTACAATTTGTCGACTTGCTCTCTTCTTCACTGACTGCTGTCTAGAGATCCATAGAGAAAATATTTCCTAACTTGTTCAACAGACACGCTTAAGTAAAATTTTCAAGCATTAAAAAACCGCCTTAAAGACGGTTTTCGTATTGCTCTAACCCTTACACCGCATTTACATGCGCATTAAGCCGGAACATTTCATTTACACCCGTATAGAAACTGCGGCCATCAAGATTCAAATCAATTTCAATACCGGATTCAAGCAAGACTTTTTTGCCTACTTCAACCCATGTAAACCCATCACGGGTATTTTGCATTTTTTTAAAAGGAATTAACGACACAACAATTTCACGACCATTTACCGATTTTGCAACTAAATTTTCAGTTTTATTCAACATTTACACCAATTTTTTAATACCGATAGAAAAGCCACCATTGGCATTTCAAAATAACAACCTTAACTTGGGATCACTCGAATGAGAGGAGATTTCTCGTATACCAATTTTGAACGAGAACATTTTCATGTCAGTTTTATTGTTGAAGCTATTATAACAGAAATACTGATTTAAGTCTCATTAATATATCAGTGTTACAAATTACAATTGTATTAAAAGATTTCAGGTTTTTACCCTATCGATCCTTACATGTAGAAAATTACTTTACTGGTATACCCGCAAATAATCTGCAATCAAACGTGCTGCCCAAGATTCAGGCTGTTTAAGGCCCTCATAAAAAATACAGTGGCTGCCCTTTTTAGTGGTCACAACCACAATATTTGGCATCTTCTGAAGGGTTTCCTTATAAGGCTCCAGATTCCGGATATGACACACAGGATCATCTTCCGCATTTAAAATCATCAACGGAATTTTGACATTTTCAAATACATGAATCGGATTGGTGGCCTGATTATAGTCTTCAAAGCTGCTATAGCCTGCCAGTTCAAAATAATAAGATTGAAACTCCAATAAATTCCTGGCAGCAAGCACTTTGGGCAAGGAGGCGGTTTGTTGCCATGTTTCGCTATAAGGATGAATAAAGGATTCAAATAGCTTTTTCGTCATCACTTTACTATAGAAAGGATGTACATTTTGAAAACCCAGTTCAGTGTCATACCCTGGACACAAGGCAAATGCTGCCTTAAACGGTGTTTGCTCGCCTTGTTCTCCTAAATAGCGGACCAATAGTCCTGTGCCCGCAGATGAACCAACCGCATAGAGACTCGAATCTGGAAATTTGCTTTCAATATATTGAATCTGTTCACGTAAATCATCAGTCGAACCAAACATGGAAATTTTTGGAACAGGCAGAGGTAAATTGGCATGGCCACGGCGCAAACATAAGGCTACACGCCATCCGGTATGTCGATGCAAGTCACGCACCAGCTCGGCCATACTTTCCGGTGTACCCATCAAGGTAGGCATCAACACAATAGTTGGGGTATCTTCAGCAACATGAAGTCCATACCAAGCAATAGCCGTAATCCCTCCATCAGACATGTTTAACTGTTCAATAACCTCATATTGGAGTTGCACCGCTTTTTTTTTAATTAAATCAAAATAGATCAAATGCAGATGTGTATTTGACAGCCACGGCGTTGGACGGTATTTCTGTTTAAGTTGGGGCAAAACTTCAAGCACTTGCCCTGCTTCACCTTGTGGATCATAGTACAGGGTAGGCAATGCCGCACCCGTAATCTGATCGACAATTTCTTGCACCAACTGACCGATTTTATTGACCACAAACTTCATATTCGGTTTACCTCAAAAATGATGTAACGCAAAATACTTAGTACATGTCATTCCATTAACAGTTCATACCTTTACTATACGCTTTATGCTTTAGGCATAAAAGCAGCCATACGCTGCCCCATCTGTGCCGCCAATGCTTCCAGACCACTCTTCGGACGCAGCATTACTTCAAAATCAATAATTTGACCTTGTTCATTAAACTGAATCATGTCAATGCCCTTGAGTTTTTTTTCACCCACATTGGCGGAAAACTCCAGCACCACATTCATTCCATCTTCGGTATAGAATTCGCGGTGGTAGCTAAAGTTTTCAAAGATCTGGATCACATTACTCAGAATAAAAAAGACCACCTGTTTGCCCGGATAAGGGTTGTATGCTACCGGTGAACGAAACACCACATCTTCAGCCAGTAATTCATTCAGAATAGACATGTCGCCTGTTTGCAGCATTTCATGCCAGCGCGCAATTGCCTGTTTTGTGGTTTCGATTGTCATTTTAGCTTCCTTTTTTTGTTTTATATTTTAAATAAAAAGAGTCCCCCTTTGAAAAAGGGAGATTTAGGGAGATTCATCTATTTAATATTAAATAATTAAATCCTCTCCCTAACCCTCTCCTTTAATAAAGGAGAGGGAAAAATTACATATCTATTTGTCTACTTCACCAGAAATCCTGATTTGTAAACAAAAATTGTAAAAGTAGGTTTCAATATTTTTAAATCACAGCCGCTAAGTCAGCCCCTTGACGGATGGCACGCTTGGCATCCAGTTCACCCGCTTCTTTGGCTCCACCAATCAAATGCACATTTTTACCATCCGCTTTCAGTTGATCGAACATCGCGGTGAAAGGTTCCTGACCGGCACAAATCACGATATTGTCGACTTCTAAAACGGTCGGCTGACCATTCACTACAATATGCAAGCCCTGATCATCAATCTTTTCATAGCTGACTCCTGCCAGCATTTTCACTGCACGGTGTTTCAAGCCAGTACGGTGAATCCAGCCGGTGGTTTTACCCAGGCCCGCACCCACTGAACTTGCCTTACGTTGCAATAAATAAATTTCACGATTGGACTGTTCTACTTGTGCGTTCTTCAATCCACCAACATTTTCATAACGCGTATCAATACCCCATTCATTATAGAATTTTTCCGGATTCAGGCTGGCGCTATCGCCTTCATGGGTTAAATATTCTGCGGTATCAAAGCCGATACCGCCAGCCCCAATAATCGCGACACGTTGACCGACTGGCTTACGTTCTTTTAATACTTCGATATAGCTCAATACTTTAGGATGATTAATCCCTTCAATCTCTAAATGACGCGGAGTGACACCTGTCGCTACCACAATCTCGTCAAAGTCGGACTGGCTTAATGCTTCATAGGTCGCAGGATGATTTAAAAGCAGTTTAATATTAGGCTGTAATTCAATTTTACGTTTGAAGTAACGCAAGGTTTCATAAAATTCTTCTTTGCCTGGAATGGTCTTGGCAATATTGAACTGACCGCCAATTTGATTGGCTGCTTCGAAAATAGTGACCTGATGTCCTCGTTCAGCGGCATAAGTGGCAAAACTTAAACCCGCTGGTCCTGCGCCAATCACTGCAATATTTTTAGTCTGAGTCGTTTCCTTAAAAATCAGCTCCGTTTCATAACAGGCACGTGGATTGACCAGACAAGATGCAATTTTCATCGAGAAAATATGGTCCAGACAGGCCTGGTTACAGCCAATACAGGTATTGATTTCATCACTGCGGCCCTGTTCTGCTTTTTGCACAAAGAAGGCATCGGCAAGCATGGGACGCGCCATGGAAATCATGTCGGCATGACCCGAAGCCAACACATGTTCTGCCATTTCCGGGGTATTGATACGGTTTGAAGTAATAAGAGGAACCTTGACCAATCCTTTGAGTTTTTCTGTGACCCAGGTAAATGCTGCTCGCGGGACCTTGGTGGCAATGGTCGGAATGCGCGCTTCATGCCAGCCAATCCCGGTATTGATAATGGTGGCACCGGCTTTTTCAATTTCCTTGGCCAGTTGCACCACTTCTTCAAAAGTAGATCCGCCCTCGACCAGGTCCAGCATGGATAAGCGGTAGATGATGATAAAGTTTTCACCTACTGCTTCACGGGTACGGCGTACGATTTCAATCGGGAAACGGATACGGTTTTCATAGCTGCCGCCCCATTCATCATCACGATGGTTGGTCCGTGCCGCAATAAACTCATTAATCAGATAGCCTTCCGAACCCATAATTTCTACGCCGTCGTAACCTGCGTACTGTGCCAGTTTTGCACAGTGGGCAAAGTCAGCAATGGTTTGTTGTACTTCTGCGCTGGTTAAGGCATGCGGTTTAGTCGGGTTGATCGGTGCCTGAATCGCAGATGGTGCAACCAGGTCGGCCTGATAGGAATAACGTCCGGTATGTAAAATCTGCATGGCAATTTTACCCCCGGCATCATGCACCGCCTGGGTAATCACCTTATGTTTTTCCGCTTCTTGTATAGAGTCTAATTTCGCTCCGCCCGCGAAAGTCAGGCCTGCATCATTCGGTGCAATCCCGCCCGTCACAATCAGCCCGACACCCCCTTGTGCACGTTCTGCATAAAATGCCGCCATACGCTCATAACCACGTGGAGCCTCTTCCAGACCGACATGCATGGATCCCATCAGAACGCGGTTTTTAAGTGTGGTAAAGCCTAAATCTAAAGGCGCTAATAAATGCGGGTAATTAGACATACAATCTCCTTGGCGTGCTTTCTCAGCTGGCAAATATCTTTTAATACAACTTGTTGCATAACTTATATTCCAGATTTGTTTTTTATGCAACATGTTGCATAATGAAGCTGTAAAGATTTATTGACTGAGCCGTTTATGTCCTTAGCCCATGTTTTATTGACCAGCCTGATTGAAAAACCCAGTACCGGTATTGATTTGGCTCGTCGCTTTGACCGCTCCATGGGATTTTTCTGGAATGCGACCCATCAGCAGATTTACCGTGAACTCAGCGCCATGCAACAAAAGAACTGGATCTCCACGCTTGAAGATCACAGTTCCAATACCCGCAAAAAGACCTATCAGGTTGAAGCATTGGGGCGCGCCGAACTGGCCGACTGGATGCTCAAACAAAGTCCACCTGCGCAATTGCGTGACGACTTAATGGTGCGTTTGCGTGCAGAAGCTCAACTCGGTGGCAATACGGTGTTGCCTGAACTGGAAAGGCACCTGATCTTGCATCAACAAAATTTGAAAATTTACCAAACGATTTTTGCCAAAGATTTTGCCCATGCACAGGATCAGGACCGGACCCTGTTTATTCATAAAATGATTCTGCAACTGGGGATTGACCTGGAAATGGGCTGGATCAAGTGGCTAGAAACCATGATTCCACAGTTAAAAGCATTTGAACATAAGAACTAAAAAAAGGACACACGCATGCCACATTACCTGATGCCCGATAATGAACAACTGTTTGTCCGCGAGTTTGGACAAGGACAACCGGTCTTGGTCCTGTCAGGTCTGGGGATGCAAAGCTGGCAATGGCTTCCGTTTCTTTACCGGCATGCTAAAACGCATCGCTTTATTATTCCGGACTGGCGCGGTTTTGGAGGTTCACAAGGGTGTGCCATTCCCGAACTGGATGCGATTTCCAGTCACTGGCGTGATATTGACAGCCTGATTGAACAGCTTCATTTAAATGATCTTGTAGTGATCGCCTATTCCATGGGTGCAACCACGGCCATGCATGGCATGCAATATGGCAACTTTTCCGAACAGATCGCAGCCTATTTACATATTGACCAGACCCCTAAAATTTCGGTAGATGATAGCTGGGATTATGGCTTATTTGGTCCACAGCATCAGCTGTTTATTTCTATTCTGACCGAGCTGTCGCAGTTGCTGGCTCAGCATCAAGACATTCAATATATAAAAGACCTGAATAGCCAAGCCCGCGGACAGCTTGCCAAGCTCTGGCTAGAGTTTATTGGCCTGCAAAATAGCAATAGATACAGTTTAAAAGCCTTTGAATGGGTACTCAACCAGTCGCGATTGCAAAGCTTATTACTGCCCTCTCACCGGGTCGACTATATGGCCTGGTATATCAACAACTATCTGTACCATCAGGAAGATTACCGCGAAGCCCTGCAAAAGCTGCAATGTCCGGTAACTTTTCTCAGTGGCACACAATCTAGGCTTTATCCGGTGAAAGGTCAAACCTTGATTGCACAGAGCATTGCCCATGCCAAACAAGTCCGTTTTGAAAAATCTGGACATACCCCCTTGCTTAGCGAACCGCTAAAGTTTGCTCGAGAAATGAGCGCATTCTTGAAAGCCAATGCAGCTCATCAACCTTAAACAGCTGAATCAAGTCAGCAGCCAAAATGAAAAAACTGGTGGTCTTTTCCGGTGCTGGCATGAGTGCCGAAAGTGGCATCAACACTTTTCGGGACAGTGATGGCTTATGGGAGCAGTACCGAATCGAAGACGTCGCCACACCTGAAGCCTGGAAACGTGATCCGGAACTGGTCCAGCGTTTCTATAACCAACGGCGCAAAAATATTCTCTCTGCCAAGCCCAATGCAGCCCATCTGCTGATTGCCGAACTTGAAGAGTTTTTTGATGTGCATGTCATTACCCAAAACATTGACGACCTGCATGAACGCGCTGGAAGCAGCCAGGTCATTCATCTGCATGGCAATATCCGGCTGGCGAAAAGCTCCGGTCCAAACGCTGAGTACAGCACTGAATTCTATCCGGTCGAAGGCTCTGAGCTGGATTTGAGTAAACACTTCAGCAAGGATGGCTATCCTTTACGTCCACATGTGGTGTGGTTTGGCGAGGCTGTGCCTGCTTATGCCGATGCACAAGACTGCGTACAGGATGCGGATATTTTTATCGTGATTGGCACCAGCCTGCAGGTTTATCCCGTAGCAGGTTTAATTTATGAAATTCCAGCGCATTGTAGCGCTTACTATATTGACCCCAAGGCGGACCGGCAGCGGCTCCCGCCACAATTCCAGAAAATTGTGATGACTGCTACTCAAGGCATGCAACATCTAAAAGAATGGTTAGGACAACAGCACTAAACTGTTCTGTTCAATAGCAAAACGACACAGCAGCCATTGACATAATGCAACAATAATTTTTTAATCTGCTTATTGTTGCATAAATGGAATTCTTAAATGCTGACCGATCTTGATGATTTTTATTGCTTTGCCTTAGTGGTGGAACATGGAGGGTTTAGTGCAGCAGAACGCGCAACCGATATTCCAAAATCAAAATTAAGCCGCCGCGTTTACAATCTGGAAGAACATTTAGGTGTGCGGCTGATCCAGCGCAGTTCCCGCCATTTTGCCGTAACCGACATTGGCATGAATATTTACCGCCATGCCCAAGTCATGATGAATGCTGCACAAGCGGCCCACGATCTGGTCGACCATCTCAGCATTCAGCCACGCGGTGTGATTAAGGTCAGCCTGCCTGTTTCAATTGCGCAAAATGAAATTGCCAAGATTTTACCGAAATTCCTGAAAACCTATCCTGAAATTAAGGTACAGCTCATTGTCAGTAACCGCCGTGTCGATATTATCAATGAAGGCATTGATGTGGCACTCCGGGTACGTTCCAATCTGGATGATGACCCGAATCTGGTTTTACGCAAATTTGAAAATATCGAACAGCACCTGTTTGCCAGCCAGGCCTACCTGAATGAATTTGGTGACTTAAAACAGCCGGAAGATTTAAGCGATCATCAGATTCTCAGCATGTCGGATGAGCATTTAGACCAGTATATTGTTGTACACGATAATAAAAAACAGCAGAAGAAAATCAAGGTCAATCCCGTGGTGATGGGGTCTGACCTGATGATGCTGGCACAACTGGCACGACAAAATTGCGGCATTGTGCTATTGCCTGACAGCATTGTTCAGGACTATGTTCAAAGTGGTGAACTGGTGCGTGTACTGCCGGACTGGAAAGCACCGCATGGTATTTTCCATGCAGTCTATCCTTCACGCCGTGGCTTGCTCCCCGCGGTCCGTGTCTTTATCGACTATTTGGTGGAACAGCTCAGCAAGTATTAATACTTATGCCTCTGCTTGGAAAAACAATCAGGTTTATCTTCAAGCCAGCGGACGATGCCTCTGAGTTGTTGCTTGCACCCTACAAACGGCTAGACTGATCACAAAAAAGTAAAATTCACTTGAGTAATACAAAATTTTAGGCAAAAAAAAGCTTATCCGAGGTGGATAAGCTTATAAACTTTAAATAAGGAAAAATAAGAAACTACAGCTAGAATCTATAGTTGTATAATACAAAGAAAAAATATACAAATCTAATATATAAAATATATTACAAAATAATAATAAAAATAATTTTATTATATAAATCAACAACTTAAATTAAAATTAATAGATTTTAAAACTTAATTTGAACATAAAACCAACAATTCTATACCAAAGTATAAACAATCTATTTCATTTTATCTTTCTCGTTTAAATTTCAGGATATGAACCGGTACCTTCTGGCCAAGGAGATAAAAGCTCAAAACCGGTATCTGTTACAGCAACCATGTGTTCCCATTGGGCGGTTAATGAACGGTCAGCAGTCACTACGGTCCAACCATCTTTAAGCTCTTTGACACGCGCCTTGCCTGCATTGACCATCGGTTCAATGGTAAAAACCATGCCCTTTTTAAGGATCAGACCTTGACCAGGCTGCCCATAATGCAGCACATTCGGCTGTTCATGATAGACCTTGCCAATGCCATGACCGCAGTACTCACGGACAATGCTATAACCTTCACGATGAGCCACCGATTGAATGGCAAAACCGATATCGCCTAAAGTTGCGCCCGGTTTCACCGCATGAATGCCGGCTACCATGGCTTCATAGGTGGTTTCAACCAGTTTTTTCGCTTCCGGTTTTACATTTCCGACATAATACATCCGGCTGGTATCGCCAAAATACCCATCTTTAATGATTGCCACATCAATATTGATAATGTCGCCATCCTGCAAAATGGTGTTTGGCGATGGGATACCGTGACACACCACTTCATTTGGAGAGATACAGGTGGTTTTGGTGTAGCCATAATAACCTACATTGGCCGGAATCACTTTTAAGGTATTCACAATAAAATCATTACAGATATCATCCAGATATTCCGTACTTACTCCAGGCTTGACATACTTCCCTATCATCTCCAAAACCTGAGCAGCCAAACGTCCGGAAATACGGAGTTTCTCTAAATCTTGCTCAGTTTTAATGGTAATAGTGGAAGCTTTCATTGCATCATCCTCAGGAATAAGGCTTATGATTATAGTCCTTTTACATTAATTTTGTTTAATATGAGTAGATAAACAGTGGAGTTTTGAACCTTTTTAGCCAACTGTGTGATTAATTTATATACATTTAAATAACCCTAACTGAAAATTAAAAAATTACTTAAATAATTAAAAAAGAATAATATTTTATATTTTTTTATTTTTTACCCATTAATCAAATATATAAATAGACTTAAATTTTCCCAGTTGCTCATTTTAGTGGAGGATTAAATTACTAAAATTTATAAGTCGCATAAAAGCAACTATAAAAAAGCTCGGATATCCTCTAAAATCGCTTTTTTTTTAATTCCTCTCCCCATTTATGACGAATCTCCGTACAAGGGATATTATTGCCTTGGGTTTTATGACTTTTGCACTTTTTATTGGTGCGGGCAATATTATCTTTCCACCAATTGTCGCTCAACAAGCGGGTGAACATGTATGGTTAGCTGCTTTAGGTTTTCTTATTACTGCAGTTGGCCTGCCTGTTATCACCATTATGGCACTTTCACGTGTAGAAGGATCAATCCAGAATTTAAGTTCACCTCTGGGTAAAATCGCCAGCCTGATTTTAACCATTGTATGTTACTTAGCTGTTGGTCCTCTATTTGCAACACCTCGTACAGCCACAGTTTCCTATGAAATCGGTTTCTCTTCCTATTTTGGTACATCAAGTAGCAGTCTGCTGATTTATAGTGCAATTTATTTTGCAGTCGTCACTGTTATTTCCTTATATCCCAACAAACTGCTCGATACTGTCGGCCACTTCCTGGCACCTTTAAAGATTATTTCTTTGGCAGTATTAGGTATCTCTGCATTTGTCATTCCTGCTGGATTCATTTCACCAGCAATTAACAACTATGCGACTGCCCCAGTTTCTGAAGGTTTTGTCAATGGTTACTTAACTATGGACACTTTGGGTGCATTGGTATTTGGTATTGTTATTATTCACGCAATTCATTCACGTGGTGTAACAGATAAAAAACTGGTGACCAAGTATGCCGTGATTGCCAGCCTGATTTCTGGTGCAGGTTTAACCTTGGTTTATTTAAGCCTGTTTAAACTCGGTTTAGGCAGCCATGAAATCGCTCCAAATGCAGCAAATGGTGCAGTGATCCTGCATGCCTATGTGCAGCATGCTTTTGGTGATATTGGTTCTGTATTCTTGACCGGCATGATTTTCCTGGCCTGTATGGTAACAGCGATTGGTTTAACCTGTGCTTGTGCAGAATACTTCTCTGAACTGACTAAAGTTCCTTATAAAATTTTAGTGTTTGTTCTGGTTGGTTTCGCTTTCATCATTTCAAACCTCGGTTTAACCAAACTGATTGCTGTGTCTGTACCTGTTTTAAGTGCCATTTATCCACCAGCAATTGCAGTGATTCTACTGAGCTTCTTGTGGAAATTTTTCAACAGGCCTGCTTATGTGGTTGCACCAGTAACTGCAGTGGCCCTGTTATTCGGTATTTTTGACGGCCTGAAAGTTGCAGGACTTGAAGCCTACTTACCTAGTTTCATTCAAAATCTACCGTTAAATGCACAAAATTTAGCATGGCTGATTCCATCTATTATTGTGCTGATTATTGCTATCGTCATCGATAAAGTTAGAAAATAACTGAGTTGATGTGCTTAAAATCTGGTTTTACCCAAACCTGATTTTAACCGTGATCAATAAAACATCATGTTTTACCCAAACTGGGTTTTATTGTTTACATCCTCATCAATCCAACATGGTTGCTTAAACATATAAAATTCAATCAGTCACGATTAGACTGATCCTGCCGTATCCCGTCCCAAACCTTGATACACTTCTAGACTGGCATCAATATTGCTTCTTTTATATTCACTATTGTTGAGTATCTTGACATCTTTTTAACTAGTAAGAATGTATGAGGAGGATAATTGCATATTCAGAAGAAATATCCAGCATTTATATGTTGAATAAAATCAGGCTATAAACTTATGTCTAACATATTTTTATGACAAAATAGTGACATCAACTATTGAAATGAATCGAAATACCAAGTACAACAATAGAAACTAATCTGACTAAAACAATTAGGTTTAGGTCAATATATAACCGGAGGAGTGGAGATGTTATCATTACATTTCAATAAAGAAATCTTCATTAACGCTCTAAAAGCAAATAAGAATATGGTCACTTACTTGAGTACTACGGTTGCTCTGATTGTGACACTCATTATTCATGGTTTAATTCAAGGCAACTTAAAACCTGAATTCTTTATGTATGCTTTTATTGTATCGGTAGCTTTCTATGTGTGGGCTGTGGTCGATCAGAAATACCGTCAACAGAAGCAAAATACTTCTACAGAATAAAAGATGGGTGAACTATCACCCATCTTAATAATAATTAATCATCCAGAACTTATACCAAAATCACCAATCATCAAGTTAAAACTTTCACTAGGCCGATCATTGTACCAAGCAATAATCCTGTTGTAGCAACCAACTCTCCAATGATCAGAAAAATCATTGCACTGCTTAGTATCCATTTTGGCAAATGCCAACGTCCCATTTGATGAGGTTGCTTAAACTGATTGGTCGTATCTTTCAGCCAGCCATGTAACACATAACTTAAAATTGAAAAGCTAAAAAAGAAAAGATTGATCAATACAAAAGTAAAGTTAAGTCCATCACTCCAAACTGAAAAATAAGCTAGAATTGCAATAATCAGGCTGGCTGGTGCATAGAGCAAGCTACTTCTATGCGCAATATCAACATAATAATGGGCCCGCGCCTGTGCTGAATGATGAATCTGATAATATTTCCATACCCCGGTCAGCATACCCACCCAAAGAAAAACACCACTAAACAACACGGCCCAAGCTACAGCCTGTGTTAAATTTTCCGCTTCCATGCATTTATATCCTTATTTTTAGATCGTTATTTTGACTTTAAAGTCATGAATTATACAAGTTTCTTTTTAGAACTTGGCTACAGTAGTTACCATATATACTTATTCCATATTCTCCATATGAACACTTTTGAATCATTAACAATTACCTGTAAAGATGGATATTCACTTAAGTGTCAACGGCATTCTAAAATTGACCCCTTTTACCTTACAAATGGCAAAGTAAAATTGACCCCTTTGATCTCGTATTAAGTTTCAACCTGAGGCTGAATCCCTATTCTTTTTTTATCCTTCAAACGA
>NZ_VOYP01000027.1:0-43753 GCF_013420235.1 Acinetobacter sp. YH01022
TTAAAGAGATCGAATTCTGCAATAGGTCAAATGTGACAAAAACGCGTACGTGTTTAGAGAGACATAAGTGGACAGATTCCTGACACATAGATTACGCAAGTTACATAACTTATGATGCTTATGTAATCCGGGTGCTGGGTAACCAATTCTGGATCATAAGCAGCTAAATACAGCTGTTTAATCTCATAGAATTCTGAAACTCAACCAAGAACTGTCAGATCAGACAAAGTTGTCTTACTGCCTGATTTATCCATATTATCAGCTATTATAATGTCGTATTTTTGCTCGACAAAATGTCGTATTTTTGCTAGTTTAAAGGTATGTGAAAACTAATGTATAAGGGAGATGCGATGACAATTAAAGCGAAAATGCAAATGCGCATCAAACGCTCAAAACGTTATGTTTTTATGCGAGATGATTTTAATGACATTGCGAATTATGACCAAATTGGAAGAGTTCTGCGAAACTTAGTTCAAGAAGGTGAGCTAATCAAAGTTGGTTATGGTATTTATACCAAAGCAAGAAAAAACCAAATTACCGGAAAAGTAATGCCAGCCTGTCCAGAAGGCGCGGATGCAGTGATCTTAGAGGCATTAAAAAGATTGGATGTGCAGGTTACGTTGGGTGAGGCTACTGAAAAATATTTATCTGGTCAATCCACCCAGATCCCAGCCTTTACTCAAATTAAAACCCCGCGTCGTTTTACACGCCAATTGTCTGTAGGTCGTAGCCAAATTAATGCCTGATATAAAAAATCTGTTTGCAGATGTCGCTGATGCGCTTGGTATTGGTGCAACTTCTATTGTTGAAAAAGATTACTATGTTGTCGAGTTATTGAGACTATTACAGTCTCTAGAATTTGAAACGCATGACTTGGTTTTTGCTGGTGGAACTTCTTTAGCTAAAGCAAATATTCAGTTAAATAGGATGTCTGAAGATGTGGACATTAAAATAGTTCCAAAACCGGATATTGCATTAAGTCGCTCTAAAGCTAAAGTTGTACGTAAACAATTGCTTCATCAAGTACAAGACAAAATCTCTCAATCTGATTTCTTTAAAATTGAAGAGGAACCAGTTGTCTGGGATGAATATCGTTATATGGAATTATTAATTCGATATCCTCAGCATTTCAACCAAGCTCCCTGTTTACGACCATTCATTAAATTGGAATTAGTTGAAACAGACTTACTTGAGCCTTTTGAATCTAGAAGTATCACCTCGTTTGTGTATGACTTGGCTAAGGAAGGGAAGCCTGTCGATGCTTTTCCCTCCGTCACAATTGTCAGTACCAGTATCGAGAAGCTGATAGCAATTTTAAGGCGTACAGCGGCCTTTGCTAGAAATGCTGAAAGAGCTGATGATGAATCATTAGTTCGACATGTGTATGACTACTTTAAAATTACCTATGGTAAACCACAAGATTTTGTTTATTTAGGGCACTTAGCTACTAAAGTTATAAAAACTGATATTGAGCGTTACGGTCGTCAGCATACTCTTATGGTTGAAGACCCGATTGCTGAATTGTTATTTGGTTTAAATGAATTAAGTCGTAATCCACTATATAAAGCCAGGTTTAATAATTTTGTTGTTCCTATGGTGTTCGGGGACAAACAGATATCATGGCAGCAAGCCTATTCACATTTTCAGGACTCTGCTCAACAGATCTTCGCTAACTTAAAGTTGTAAATGTAGAAAAGCAATTAGCTCAAACACAATAGATTATTTATTTACAACCACTGTTTTTACAATTAAATTTATCAAAATTCTTCAGAGTTTTTTCTTTGAACTCGAGCTCGTAACTCATCTAAAGATACCATTGTTATGATACTCATCAAGCAGTATTGGTATGGTTAAATTACTTTTTAGAAGACTGTCCAGAAATCCAAAATGTTGATCTATTTAATATCGAATTTCTTAAACATTTTCCTGAATTTTCTTATGAGATAGCCTAAGTATAATTCTTAGGCTATTTTTATAAATCATAATTCAAATTGCATAAAAATTCGATTAGGCAATTTTCTTAAAAACTAGGTCCGGAATCGTAACTATTTTCTGGCGTCGACTCTTTACGACTGCGACTTGATGTCACAGATTGATTTTTATAGAAATTATCAGCTTTATCTTCCTTATTTAATATACTAGGATCTTTAGGTTCCAAACTTAATTCTTTCATTGGAGGTTTTGGTTCAGCCCTGTCATTTTTAGCAGCCGAATCACCAACTGGACTATTCTCAATTGAAGCATTCACTTTTTGCTGAGGGGGCGTTTCAAATTCAATTTTGATATCTTCTGAATCAGCAATTTGCTGTACTTGTTTTTTAAACTCGTCTGTTCCAGAAACTAAAACAACACCAAATTTGGCTCTCGCAAGGAATAAAGCATCACGGACATGCTCATGTTGATGACTAACAACTGTAATTTCTGATGTATTTTTCGTTTCAAAAAATGCAACTTTTTTCTGGTCCAGATAAAATTTTTGGCCAAATTTATATTCGATAACATATTCTTTTCTAAGAAGAGACGTCATTTGGGACTGCTGAGGAGGTATAGATATTTTCTTTGAAGGTTCTAATATATTCAAGCGTTCTACTTCTTGTTTTTTCTGAAGCTTGAGTCTTCGACTGTATTCAAAGTATTGCAGCATTTGCTCAAACTCAGATTCAGCTAAATTTTCAGGAAGTCTGATCGTTCTTTTCTTTTCAACATTAGGCACGAGCTCTGATTCTAGCGTTGAAGATGAAGATATAGGCTGTGAGTTGTGCTTGTGTTCTTTTGGCTGCTTGAGTGGAGAAATTTGTAGACTGAAATATAGTTGCCAACAATGTTCAATCTCAGATGAATTGAAATATTGCTTATTTAGTTCTTTGGGCTGAGTATAAATCAGATTCTGAATCCTAAGCATGAGGATATCCTGATCTTGCCCATTAAGATCAGGCAATTTCTTTTGATCAACACAATTTTTTAATGTTGATTGCAATGACTTCATTTCTATACCGCAACAATTTAAGAGCAAACACGTTTTAATAATGGCTGTACTTTGAGGGGCGTGTGTGGATCTAAATCTTTTAGATAGTTCAGTAAAACACGATTCAATATTACTTTGAGACAAACGTTCGAAACTTGGTAAAGCCCTTTCTTTATTTATATCCTCAATATTTTGGGCTCTATGTTGAAAGGCTATATAGAACAATTCTTTAAATTCTGACGATCCCCTGACAGTTCCTTTCTGATCAGAATCCAGTGCTTTTATACATTGTTGCAGTCGGGTAATAGAATAATTGCTAAACACCAGGATCCCATATCGATTTTGAATGGCTATCGGTTCATTCTGATCAAAGAGGATTTTTGCATTTTCAATCTTAGTGTTGTCTTGGCAAATAAAATTTTTAGATTGACGCTGATCAAATAAAAATTGTTGTTGCATAAGCAAGTGATGCGATGGTGGAAAGAACTTTAAAAAATCTGCATAAGAGGTGGTTTTCGATGAATCAAAGTTTGAAGAAAATAGAATGCTTTCTTGCAATGTTTGAGCTGTCTTTAGACTTAAGCTTTCATGTTGAGCTTTATATCTTTCTCTTTGCAATGCTCTTGAATTAATTTGATCAGCATAGTGCTGGTAATGCAGCAATGTAAAAATGGCATCAGATGATTGCTCTGGAAATTGTTGTTTTAAATTTTTTAAAAAATGATTTTTATTGTGCTTATAAATTTCATTTTCAAAATAAATTTCTTGGTATTCATTTTTACGATTTTTACTGATTGAATCCTTTTCTGCCTTTATTTTTAGATAAACATCATGAAAATCTTTAACTAAAAAATCTTCATTTTTAAATAAATGGTAAGAATGTACAGTTGTTTCTGCTGATTGAGAGTGCCGAGATGTTTCATTTAGTTTTATAAGAGGGATAGTTTTAATATCACTATCTTTAGCCGTAAAATCTCCCCATTTTTTTTCTAAGTTTTTGAGAGTCGCTTGTTTATTACAAAATAAAGAGGCTTTAAACGTGAGTTCTTGCTCTTCGCTTGTCTTAATTTTAAAAGTACTACCGTTTCGCTTTTTCTCATAAAGAATGCCATGTTGAGCTAATTCTTTATGCCAGTCTTGCCAATTCTGAGCGTTTTTCAGTACTTGATTAATGCAATGTCCAATATAGCATTGCGAGTCTTTGCCTGATTCAATTTCACTGCTCATTCGACTTTTTTGTTGATGTCGATGTTCTTGATCGCGAATTTTTGAATAAATTTTTTCAGCATCAGGCTGAGGTATGTAATCTGGATTTTTTTCACACTGTCCAGTGCCATGGTTATAGATAAACATTGGATTAGGCTCTGGTTCCCAACCTTGTACAGCTTCAATTTCAGCTGCAGCCCGATGTACAGCGTTATAAATCCAGCCATCTCCAAGATCGATCACTTTATTTTCATTGTGTTTATTTTTTTTGAATGGATGAACTTTATTGACGATTAAATGAAAGTGCACATTGTCTGTATCCATGTGCATTGCATATTGCATTTGCAGTTCTTCTGCACCGAGATGTTTCGCTAAAATATCAATTTGTTGTTCTAATTGCTCAGTGGTTGGAACCTCAAATTTTTTAAAACTTCCGACCATGTGTACGATCGGGTCAATCACACGAGAGTTCAAACTGGCAGTTTGTGACATTTCTATTTTTTGATAATAAGGATCATCATCTAAAAAGTTTCTCGAGTTTGAATAGACACATTTTTCAGAGAGTAAGTCTTCATCAAAACCAGGATGAAGCTGATGAATATATTCAGACAAATGGTGAGCACGTGTCTGCTTCGGATGATGAATATAATCCGATAATCCAGTCACACGTTCTTCTACTGAAGACCCGATCGTATTCGCAATGACTTTAATAATCATACTTTATCCAATCTATCATTGAGTCTACGCACAGTCATTTTGATCTCCGGGATGAGCTGTTCTATTTCATCCAATTCATGAAGAATGAGTCCTGTATCTTTGAGTTTTTCCAAAATTTTTGTCAGTAAAATTCCCATGATTCTCACAGTATGAATGTCCTGTTGATCTGAAATACTGAACTGGGTATCCGAGAAAATCTTCAAACGTAGATAGTTAGATTGAGCCATATGTAATGCCGCACAGGCAGCACTAATTTGTTGATGTTCATCTGCTGTAAAGCGAATAATGATTTTTTTGTTTCTCAATGTTTTGTCTTTCATTTTTTTCTACTATATGCAAATTGAGACCGAGCGGAGCGAGCTCGAGATTTGTGATTTTGGACGATGTATATTACTCGTCCCATCCTGTATATTTTTAGCGGTCAGTGAATGAACTGAAGATGATGAAAATCATGCTTGTTTTCCCTTTTTTTTCTTAGCGCAAAAAGTTACATTTTTCAGTAATTTAAAAATCAAAAAAGGGTCATATTTTGCCATTTTTATGAGAGTAAATATTTCGAATAATGAGCTTATAAATTTATTCTTAAGGAAGAAATATGATGCAAGATCAGAATATTTTAAAATTCGATAGTGAAAATTCGGATAATATAAATTCTGAATTCTCAACAGATAATTCTTTTGAAGCTCCTCAAGAAAGTAATTCTAAGCCTTCAAAACTTGTTGAGAAGAATCAAAAAATATATAGCAAAAATGATTCTAAAAACTTTGAAAATATTCTTCTTTGTTATATAAAAGAATTGAATGAAAAGACCATTACACGGAATCAATTGCTTACTCAGCATAAGAAAACTTTACTTCAACTCTTTGGTCTTGGTGCAACAACCGGAGAAGTACTAGACTTTCTAAAAAGAAACAATTTTGTGGGTATTACTGAGGAAACTTTAAAAGAGTTTTTAAAGAAGAAAAAATAAATTATGTTGTGAAGTAATCAATAAAAATTACTTCACACAAAGCAATTGATCCCACTTGAAGTAATTTTGAGTGAGTTGGTTACGTGACATATTCCAGGTTCTGTTCGGTAACATACTTGCACCAAGAGCGAGTTTGGTTTTACCAAACTTATGATGGATTTCCTCAAGTGAATCCATCAAGATATTGTCTAAGCCAACTTGCTTCATGTCTGTGAAAAGGTCATAAGTATGCCTGGCTTTTGGCTCCAGACAAGTCAGTATCACGCCACACTTCTTGAAGCCTACATCCTTCTGATATAAATCATCTATCATTTTGATGGCAACTTTACACAGCGTTAATACATTGTCAGAGGGTTCAGGTAAAGTGATTGCTGCAGACTTGCTGTAATACGGTTTATGCGTATCAAATGGATTCGATTGTACAAAAGCCATCATGTAACCACACAACATATTCTCACCTCTTAAGCGAGCTACCGCATCTTGTACATACAGGCTCATGGCCTCTTTCAGATCGTCAATATGGTAAATCCTTTGACCAAACGAACGACTCGCAACAATTTGTTTTCTAGGGGCTTGAGTATGCTCTAACTCAATACAAGCAACTCCATGCAGCTCTAATAAAGTTCGATGCATGACGATAGAGAATTGCTCTCGGATCATCAGTGGGGAAGCCATGACAAAATTCATTACAGAATGGATGCCCATACTGTTGAGCTTGTACGTATGTTTACGTCCTACACCCCAAATCTCACTTACCTCGATGGATTGGTACAGAGTCTCGGTAGAGCAGTAATCCATTGCAACCAAGTTGCATACACCATTCAAGTAAGCATTCTTCTTGGCAATGTGATTGGCTATCTTTGCTTCAGTTTTCGTTCGACCTAAGCCAATACACACAGGCAAACCAAGCCAGGTGAAGATACGCTGACGAATCTGTTGAGCATAATCGGTTAGATCATCCTTCTCTGAAGGAGCGGTCAGATCAAGGAAGCATTCATCAATCGAATAGACTTCTTGCTCGTCAGGAGCGACAAAGTCTGAAAGGACTTTCATGAATCTGCGAGACATCTCTGCATATAAAGCATAGTTACTTGAGAGCACTTGGACTTTATGCTGCTCTACGATGTCTTTAATCTGAAAGAAGGGAACTCCCATCTTGATACCTAAGTCCTTGGCTTCCTGAGAGCGTGCAACAGCACAACCATCATTGTTGGAGAGAACAATGACAGGCTTGTTATTCAGACTTGGATTGAAGATACGCTCACAACTGACATAACAGTTGTTGATGTCCACTAGAGCAAACACCTTGTTTGTACATTCCATGTGATGAAACCAATAAAGTAGAGTTACTTGCGTTTCCGGAACGGTTTGATGACAAATGTCACTACACCCCAAATCACCATCTCTTGCCCATCATTAAGATGAATGTCAGAACAATCCGGATTCTCAGCTTTAAGCCAACGATGATCACCTTCGATCATCAGACGTTTAACAGTGAAGTCATTGTCGATTAGGGCAATAACGATGTCTGCATGTTTGGCTTCAAGACTACGATCAACGACAAGTTCATCATTAATGTCGATGCCAGCATCTCTCATTGAAAGAGAGGCTACTTTGACAATGAATGTTGTTGCCTCATTGCTGATGAGGTGTTCATTCATGTCTAGAGTTTTATCTACATAGTCTTGAGCAGGGGAAGGAAAACCAGCAGCAACTTTCTCGGAAGCCAGAGGAATTTGCATGTGAGTGAACGGCTCTACAGGAGAGATTGAAGCAACATCATTAAAGCATTGTTTCTCTGCTTCGTTGAGATAATTCTTGATTTCTATGATCTTGGATACAGGTACTCTTACAGTTTTTGTAGGCTCGTTATATTTTAGCTTTCTACCGGAACCCTCTCGGCTTCCCCCACGATTATTGCTCATGACTTATCCATTATTTGATTTTGTGACAAAATCAAATAATAAACTTTACCTTATTCTAAAGACAATACAATCTAGATAAGCGGTTAATATAAAAGTATAAATTTAGGGAGACTTCTAATTCTATAGATCCTAATTCTTTATCAGTGAATTGCATACAAAGTAGTTTTTAATGAACATTCGATGAATCTAGATCCTGTAATAAAACAGCTCCTGATAGAAACTTAGAAATTTTTAAATGATATGTATTTATAACTATCATAATCCCTTTTAATGCTTCTACTGGATCTAAATCCAGATCTGAAAGGAAGAGATGCTCAAGGCAATAAGCTACATACTTTAGGGATTTTTCCGACCATATTATCTGATAGCTATACTGCTTTCTGTTCCCAAGTAACTATTGGTATTCTTTAAAAGTCAGTACTTTAACATGGAAAAGCTTCTACGGCCTTAAGTACAGAAAGTAGTCCATGCATAGTTTCCATCTGTTCTATAGGAACTCCTCCAGTTAATAAATTAGGTGAATTGAGAAAACGGTGCATCCATTTAATATCACCACCATTCAGGCTATAAACAGCTCTGTAAATCCGAATTACGATTATTGCTATTTCCCCTGATTGAGAATTTGGATCTAGCATTAGGCTTGCATCAGATAAATCCATATCAACGCATTCAAGATGCAGAATTCTTACAAATTGCTCAGGTTTTAACCCAAGCTGCTGAGCCGCTTTCCATGAAGCCTGAGCCAAAAGTTTAGATTTATTTATAGGTTGTGAAAGTGGACTCATAAGTATGCCCTTAATATAAAAAATAGTGCTTTTTCTTAAATTATCTGGAAAAATAAAAAGTATCTAAAATTTGTTATATTAGCCCCATAAAAAGCGCGAATCTAGTCTCCACGTTTTTATGACCTTCTTTGAGTAAATTGAAAAATTTTCTGAATAGAAAACTCTCCCAAATATGGGTTGTTCAGTAATCAGAGTTTTTTATTTTTCTTTTAAACAATATGGCTAAATAGGAACTTGATCAGAAAAAACACCACAAAAAATGCAATGGTTGCTCTCCTGGTAATTACCTTGAAATAAAAGCAATAGAAATAATTAAAGTGATGGTTTTTTTGCAGATATTCACAATACTGAGTTTGAGTTTTGCTAAGTTTTGCATTTTTTAGCAACTTGAGTTGCTAAAAAATGCAATTTATAGCCATGAATTAAGTCCGCACTCATTTTTATGTGAGGACTTAATTAAGGTTAAGAGCCATCTATCACATAGGATAATAAGGCGTGTTCGTCAAATGCTCATAGAAATTAGTTAAAAGTTGATCATATATATTCTGTAAACTAATTAAAGATACTTGCTGAAATCCATATTCTTCAAAAAATTGATTATCAACAAAATATGCAACAGCTTCATATGTCGTGAGATGGCGTGCAACGTTAAGCTGTTTGCAAAAGCCTGGTTCAAATAGTAATTGTAGGGCCGTAGTTTCGATAATTTTAGAAGCTACTATTTTTGAAATGATCCGTACATTAAGATTTCGGATTTCAGATCTAATTGATTTAAGAACTACATGAGAGGAATTATTCATAATCGAGCCTTTAAGTGAATAGATTTTTCTTAAAAGAAAAATTTACTTAAATTATTTGTTATGAAAGAATGCAAAGGTAAAACGTCGAAATTTTACAATCTTTCATTTCCTGGGTTTGGAATGAAAAGCATGAGTGTCCTATTGTCTAGATAGGTCACTCATGCACATACAATATTGATCATCTAATTTCCCTCCTTAATTTTTAAAAGATGTTTTTTGTCGAAATAGACAATAAAATACTATCAATATTTATATGCAAACTTGCCTATTTAGTCAAGTTATTATTGTCGGTTTATGGTGTTTTATTATGATGCTTGAAATGGATGCTGATTTGTTTTGTCTAAGACTAAAAGAAATCAGAAAAATGAGAAAAATGACACAGCAAGAATTGGCGGAAAAATCAGGCATGCCATCTACATCAATTGCACATTTTGAGGCAGGTTCTCGTAAACCGTCGTTAGAAAATTTTTATAAGTTAGTTGTTGTGCTGAATATATCTGCTGATTATTTATTAGGATGTATAGATCAACATACTCATTCAGGGAGCGATCCAATTACAAAATCTATTCAAGCATTACCTGAATCAGAAAGACAGATGATTGAAAAATTCATCTTGTCGTTGCAAAACTAAAGTTTTATATCAAAACTGTGTCACCCTGTCTCTTCTTAAGATCAATATGACAATGGTCAGGGTGGGGTTCCCACTATCTTAGAAATTTAGCAGCAGGATTTGGCGGTTTGACCTTCAAACCAGTCATGATACGAATCAGCTCAACAAAGCACTCACTGTTATAGCGTGGCTGATATGGGCGTTTCAGGCGTTTGGATCGTAAAATCTGCAAGTCAGCCGCAATCATGGAACGTAGGGTTTCTACTGAAAGATCGAATCCATGCACAGTGGTGATCTTTTCATGAGCTAAAGTGGGTCCAAATCCCAACAAATGTTCAAAAATAATGGAAAGACATTTGGTTTTTACCAAATCATCATGACTGGTTGAAAGATTCAAGATTTCAGCAGCACGGACTTGGATAATACGATGATCTTTAGGCGTTGTATTTATTTGCCAGACATAGTGATCAGCATCTATATTTATATCCAGTCCATGGTGATAAAAACCATCATAAACTAGACATTTTTATTGGTGAGAATATAGATGTCAATCTGGTTCATTATCTGGGTTGGCAGGCTTTTCAGCAAATTACTTAAATAGGCGTACGGATTCAGTTTAATAATGGACACTATTGGGGTATTGAACAGCTAGAAAAAGCGGTTTCACGGGATGCTTACGCTAAAATTCAATAATGAAGATCCATTATGATTCAATCTAGTATTCTACATTTTTAATTAAAACCTATAGGCAATAAAAAAAGGGTTTTAAGCTTTTTCGCTTAACAACTTTATAATATAACGTTTGGAATCTTGGTAGGTATAAGCACTACCTAACATAATAATAAATATTATATTTTTAATAAATTAAATAAAGATAATTAAAAAATGATACAAAAATCAATCTATTAGTAACATTATTTTCTGTCAATTTTTTCTCTAATCCCCAGAGAAGCTATAATTTTTCTTAATTCATGTACCAAGTAACTAATATCACATTGTGTTTTACTAATTACTTTATAGTCTAAAGCAGTAAGTCCCCTTAAATCCGTAGCAATTTTTTGTTCCACGCCCCGTGGCAATGCTAAAAATGTACGCTTTCTTGACAATAATCCCATGAACAGACCTAATTCAAAAATGACATTATCGCGTGGGGATCTCAATTCTGTTTCTCTGGATATAGTTACATCGTCATCTTGTAATATTGCTAAACCAAAGTCTGAATCTTGAACTGCTCTTTCAAGTGCTTCAAGTGTATAGTCCCCCCCTTTAAAAACACCAGTGTCACTCCAAATTATTACCTCAATATCATCATGGTTAAATCCAGCTTTAATTTCTCTGGCAATATGCAATGACTCAACTGTACTTATGATAAATAATTTAGGTGTTTGATTACACTTTTCAATTAGGACATTTCTCTGTACTAATCTTTGTGCTAAATCAATTGCTATTAATTTAGTAATTTTAGGATACTTATCAACAATTGCTTTAAATGCTTGAGGTTTCAATTTAACAGCGACTGTACTATTGATGGATACTACAGTTGCAGATCTAGTTTGAGTGGGGTCTATAGCAGACATTTCACCAATACTAATTCCTGCTGGTCTAGTATATGGTAATTTACTACCATTAATTATTAGCTCTGTTTCACCAGCAATAATAAAATAAACATCTTGATCAAAATCATCTTGGATAACTATAGATTCATCTGGCTTGAATTCGATCAACTCTCCATTATTTGCTATTTCTTCAGCAATATCCTTATTATTTTGCACTAACTTTTGATTCATAAGAGCCTGAATCAAAGTATCTTTATCCTTAAATCTATCTTTTAAAGTCATTTGTAGTCCTAAATTTTACATAGTTCACAATCTTTCATAGTCTTACAGCACTCCACCGTTTCTGATGAAATAAAACTGTCCCAAAACGCTTGCTCTGCCTTAGCTCTCAAAAAATCATTTATAGCTACTATATAAATTATTTGAGCACACTTCGAAGAGCACTGTCCTATACTGCGGTGTTTTTTTAATCCGTAAGTATCACAAATACAAGAATATCTCTTATTCAAAACCCTTTCTTTATTACCAACTAGAATCAAATTTCCATTAAAGTGAATGTGATATAGAGTTTTTCCTTTAATATCAATCTCATTAACTTTCAAATCATCAAGTGTTATGCCTAACAGATTCTTCTCAAATGCTAAATAGTGTTCTTCGACTTTACTTTGAAAAATTGCTCCATCACCGTGAGCCCATTGTTTAGTAGGCCATTTTTTACTGATTTCACAGTCATGTTGAGCTACTAAAAACTCTTGAACTATAACTATCCACTGCTTTATTGATAATTTTTCAATATCAGAATCCAATCCAAGACAAAAGAAACCACCATAATTTATGTGTCTATTTGGACAGAAATTTGGAAATCTATTATTAGCAGCTTTTACAAGCAGCTTATCTTCTATCGAATGCACCTCTAACTTTACATTCTGAGAACTACCATTATCTAAATAAAATTTCTGTTCAAAGCAGATGATGTTTTTATCAATCTGCTCAACAAAAGTTCCCTTTTTATGAAGATAAGCAATCAGGTCATCAATTTTTGGCATGAGCTTTTAATTCAGTCTTAACATGAGGAGTAGTCTCATAAAGGCTGTGTTTCTGAACTTTCTCTTTATCTTCCGAATCTTGTTCAACTTTCTTAATAGAGGCAAAAGTTAAATCCTTTGCAACTTGATTTGAAAATAGTACATTGTATTTCTCACTTAGAAGTTTCGAAGCTTCATCCCCAATTTTTGTGGCATTACCCAGACAAAATTTTTGAGCTTCTTCAGATTCAATAGTAGATATACCAATTGCATAGCGTGAAGTATTATCACGTTTACCAATTCTTGTTAAAGATACATCACCTATCTCATATCCAATTGCTAATCCCAAATTATCAAGACCATTAATATCGAATGATTCTTCTAATTTATCTAAACACATATTAAAACTACTTCTTATACCAGCGACAGCCTCAGTAGCAACATCTACTGATTTATTTAAATCTGTAGCAACATGTGAACCTTCACAAATTAGACCATGTAGACAATCTCCAATAAAACGTACACGACGACCTTTATAATCATTGCTTAGTGAGGCATCCATTTCTGATCTTAAAACATGCAATGCTCTTACAATATTTTCTTTACCTTCATCGGATTCCATATTGGTACTTACAAATTTTGTAAATCCATCTATATCCGCATAAATAGAAACGATTTTCTGATGTTTTGCTGATTTATAATACAAATCGTCAAATTCTAGATCCTTAAGAGGTGGTGTGGTTCTACTAAAACTAAAATCACTTAATTTCTTGTCGTTATTTTTAAGTTCATTCATGACATCATCACAAGTTAATTCCAAATCTGTGGCATCCTTAGATGCTTGAATCTCATCAGATTTCAATTTAACTTTTTTAGAATCAGTTGCCTTAGACAGACCGATGACCTCTCTTGCATCATTGGTAAGATAAATCCCCGTTTTTTCACCACAAGCATGTTTTGCTGCATGATTTGCAGGGTCGCCGAGAAACAAAGGTTCTTTATTACTTTTACGACCATTATTAACAGCTAAAGCTAATCCAGAATCTATACCAATACGAATTTCTGCTGGCTCAATTGCTTCGTCACCATCAATTTCTCGTTTTTGATTAACTGATTCAATAATTAAGTCAGATATTGCTATCGCTTTATCAATACGAGCCTTCTCAGAATCATCTCCATAAGGTTTAACAATAACTGCATGTAATCGTTGATTATGAAAATCTACAAATAAACTATCTGTACGATCTAATATAAATTTGATAGCTCGAACATGTGAATCAAAAAAACGTAACGCGCGCTTGTGAGTTGTAGGTGATTCAGTGCCATTTTCAGTCGTCAATATACCTTTTAAGTTAAGGATATCCACATACAAATGCACAGCATTCATTTCATATGCTTCATTAACCTTAATCTTCGATAAGCTCTTATCTTTGGTATAAGCCTTAATTGTAACTTCTTCTACAGCAGCACTTAGGCTATCAATATGATCCTCTGCACGTGTTTTATTCCACTTGTAATACATAGTAATTATTCTCATGATTTATGTTAATAGTTGTTATATGGACTATTAATTCTTTTTCAAGTTAAAAAATCATTAAATTTTAGGTATTTACAAATACTGAAAAAACCTTAATCTATTATATAGAAATTTATTTGAGTTTAAATTTATGTCAAACAATGAACCGTACCGGGTTTGTCGGAGAGTCAATATTCTGAGAGACTATCCCGATGACAAAATTAAAATATACCCCTGAAATCAGAGAAAGAGCGGTTCAATTATTGATTGAATCTGAAAAAGATTATCCATCGAATTGGGCTGCGATCACCGCTATTGCTCCCAAGATAGGTTGTACTCCTGAAACACTACGTGTTTGGTATCAAAAATATTTAGATAAACAAAATCCAGTTAAAGTACAGCAGCTTTCAGACCAAGAACGTATCAAACAACTCGAACGCGAAAATAAAGAACTGCAACGCGCCAATGAGATTCTACGTAAAGCAGCCGCTTTTTTCGCCCAGGCGGAGCTCGACCGCCCACACAAATAATGGTGGATTTTATCCATAATAATAAAGAGCTGTACGGAGTCGAGGCGATTTGTAGAATTTTACCGATCGCACCTTCAACCTATTACCGGACTCTAGATCTCGCGGACAATCCAGAACATCGAGCGAAACGAGATTTACATGATGTGCATCATGCTGAGCAAATCAAACGAATTTGGAAGGAAAGTTCAGGTCGATATGGTGTACGTAAAGTCTGGCAAAAGTTGAAACGTGAAGGCTATATTATTGCACGCTGTACTGTTGCTCGATTAATGAAAAAGCTAGGTATACAAGGTGTTTGGCGGGGTAAGAACAAACAAACCACCCGTAGCCGAGATGACCAAAAACGAGCAGATGATTTAGTGAAACGTAATTTTACTGCTGATCATCCTGACCAACTGTGGGTGAGTGACTTTACGTATATTCAAACAAATTCAGGCTGGGTCTATACCGCATTTATTATTGATGTGTTCTCGCGAGCAATTGTTGGCTGGAAAGTATCTACACGAATGAATACAGATATGGTGCTCGATGCATTGGAGCAAGCATTGCATGATCGAGGTATGCCAAAGAATGTGATTCATCATTCCGACAGAGGTGTGCAATATCTTTCCATTCGCTATACCAATCGTTTAGAAGCAGCAAATTTACGAGCATCAGTCGGTACGACTGGTGATTCATACGATAATGCTTTGGCTGAAACGGTGAATGGCTTATACAAAACAGAGGTGATTGAATATCTAAAAGCAGATTGGCAAGGTTTAGCGGATGTACAACTTGCGACACTAAATTGGGTAGATTGGTTCAATAAAGAGCGTGTACATAGTGCACTAGGTTATGTATCACCTTTTGATTTTGAAGCAATGTACTATGATAAGATTAACCCGTTAGGTCAGGTGGCCTAACTTAAATAAAAAAGTCTCCGACAAACCCGGTACGGTTCAACCTATAAAATTGGTACGGTTCATATATCCACAGAGATTTATAACTAACCAGCACAGACCGACCATACCTTGTTTGAAAATAAAAAAGTGCCTGATGAAATAAGTATTCACCTATTTCAAGACTAAACCTCTGTGATGTACTTGTACAGAGCATGGAAAAACGCTTTGGTGCGGTCAGTTATTTGCCTCAGCCCGTTGAATGACCGACAGATAATGGCAGTTGTTATATTGCAAAATCGACATGGCAATTTGCGCATGCACTTGGCTTTCTTTTCTGATGTTGTTATTGCTATTTTTGGCGACTTGAGCATATTTCTGATTGAGTAAGAAAAATTATGCTTAACTTAAAAGGTTGTTTTTTGTACAGCACTTATAACCACTTAATTTTTTTTTGTAACTATCTTATCAAAACATTTGTAATAGACCTTGTATCTTGGTTTAATTTTTTATTTCTAACAATTTAACTTAAATTTAAATTATTAAAACAAAAAAGTATATACTTATTACATCGTTATCTATCTAAATAAAAGTTTACCCCATATAATAATTATAATTTATTAAAATCTATTTCAACCCTATAATAACTTATATATTTAATTATATATATTTTTTAATATTATATAAATAAATAACAATATATTAGTTTTCTCAAGTGGATATATGATCTATTTATTTTTATACTTCTAATTAATATATTTTTATCATTTTATAAAAACAATAATATAAGATAACAATATCAAACCACCCCTAATTTATCATGTATACAAGATCACTCTATACCCCTCTATGGTCTTGTCCGTACTTTTGATCATTTTATATACTTGGATTATGTTACTACATCAAAATTTTACTGTTACCACATCAAAACCTGTATTTTTTAATTTCTGTTACCACATCAAAACCTGTATTTTTGAAGTCTGTTACCACATCAAAACCTGTATTTTTGAAGTCTGTTACCACATCAAAACCTGTTTTTTTGAAAAATTGATCATTTTATAATCTGTATATAAATTACGGAATTATAATAGATTTATGAAAAACATATAATAAATTCATATATTCCAGATAATGAATAAAAATTTCAAAATTATTCTTAGACACAATATTCTTTATTTTTATATTTTAACTAATTTAAGTTTTTAATATCCGATGCAAAACTATATTTATCAAATTACAGGATGTAAATTTTATTTTAGACATAATCTATATTAAGAACAAAAAAATATAAATTTTATATTTTTCAGATTACTTATTTCATTTTTTTATTTTAATTTCAATTTATGAATAAGAATATTTTTCTTAAAAAGAATAACTTCATTTCAAGAGGGTGTTAATTAACAAAATTAGAGAATTATTAATAATACAATATTATAAAAATATAAATTAAACCTATTTTAAGTTAAGTTTTTTACCAAGAATATGTAAATATTATGTAAAATTACTGATTAAAAAATGTGAATATAATGATTAAAGATAGTATAAAAAACGGAGATTTATGTCTAATAAAGGGTAATTTCTGTAGAAATATTTAATAAAAACTCAATTAATTGTTATTTCTGATCTTTTTATTGATAATTTTTTGTATATACAGTGTTAAGGTGGTGTTAAAATGAGCAGCATACATTTTGAAACACCACCAAATATTTATCAGTACTGCTCACGAAAACTTGAATTAGCTTCAAGACAATAGATTTGAAACTTTCTAAACAGGTTGCCTTATTCATCATCTTCTTTAAATAAAGATTCAATTTCATCCCAGTGCGGAAATTTACGCATTTTTGGCACAACCTGAAATTGTAACTCTACACAATTAAGTACTTTTTCAAACAAATCAAAAGAGCCGGTGAAACGACCGTTTTCCATTTCAGAAATTGTTGTTTTATGGACTCCTGATTTTTCTGAAACTACTTTTTGTGTATAGCCTAGCTTTTTTCTTGCAGAGCATATTGCTTGCCCTATTTCTTTTCTAGAAGCCATATTACTTCACTCCCAACCATAATATTAGCTATATAGCGAACATCAGGTATTTTATGACTTATATTCGCCATATAACTAACTTTTTATCAGAAAAAACCTATAGGAAAGTAAAATTCTCACTAGATAAGGTTGAAAGTGATTTTGGAGTAAAGCGTTTTGAGTAAGTTATCTCATTCTTTTTTAGGGCATGTCCTCATTTGGCTTTGCACCAAATAAATATGCAGGCTATACGGATCATAGATTTATAATTGCGTGCTAGTTTATCAAATCGAGTTGCAATAGCACGGAAATGTTTTAATCTCGCAAAAGCATTTTCAACTAAATGTCTTAATTTATATAGATATTTATCAAATTCCTTATTTGATCTCTTACTGTTTGATCTCAATGGAATAATGGGAATCATATTCTTGTTCTTGTTCTTGTTCTTGTTCTTGTTCTTGTTCTTGTTGGCACATATTCTAATGTGCTTAGCATCATACCCCTTGTCAGCAATAAGATAAGTTGCCTCGCCTACAATATCAATCAGTTGTTTTGCAACTTGACTGTCGTGGACGTCACCCCCAGTGATTTTAAAATCAATCGGTAATCCATTCGCGTCGGTTGCAAGATGTATTTTTGTTGTTCGTCCACCGCGTGATTGTCCAATTGCTCTTTCGAAACCATGCCGAGCTCCACTTGCATGTTGATGCACGCGTATGTAGCTTCCATCAATGAATACCCATTCCTGATCCAGAATGCCTCGTAATCTAAAAAAAATTTATCCCATAATCCCTTACTTGCCCAGCGATTAAAGCGATTGTAAGCAGTTTGCCAAGGGCAAAGTTCTTGAGGAATATCACGCCATGTCGCACCCGTACGTAGTTTCCATAAAATGGCTTCCATGATATTTCTACTGTTTTTTGAACAGTAACAACCGTGTAATCGCATAGTATCTTGAATTTGCTGCCAAATATCATCGGTGAGAAGAGTACGTGCCATTGAAAAAATATAGAAATGAAAAGAGCTTAAAGCAGGATTTTAAGTATTTAAAACCAATTCTTCAAATGAGGACACGCCCTAGTACACGTAAGTGGTTTTTTTATATGGTGGGCCCAGACAGACGAGAACTATCACCTACCCTATTGTTTTTATTAAACTAATTAATTTTTTAAAATTACAGGATACAAGCTAGGATACATGATTTAAATGTTGTTTTTTTAATCAATTAAACTTTTTTTCACCACCAAACACCCCTACCACATCACCAAGTTCATTGGATTTTTACAATACAAAGTTTCTTGGTAAAAGAGGAACCAACATCAATATAATGGCAATTATCGATTTTCGTATGTTCTTTTACGATCGTATGACCTAAATAGATTTCATCGATATTTTCGACGATATCATATTGGTTTGAATGATTACGTATTCTCCCCCTACCCCAAAGTGCATTTGAATATGTTGATACGATACCTGGAATTTTATAGTCACCTTTGACAATATCTTCCTTAAAAATGTTCCAATCATGAATATCAATGTCGGCATGAACAACACCTACCTTTTTATGTTTCAGCTCAACTTCAATCACTAAAGGTAACTTTGTTAAACGATCAACAATTCTCTGTCGCGTCTTTTGAAATTGTCTATAAAACCATGCTCCACCATTCCTTGCATGCATGTCTTTCATTTTAGGATCATACTGCCCTCGAATACACATTTCTTCATGATTACCGCGCACAGTTAAAAACCATTTTTGATCGAGTAATGAAATACATTCTAAATTTTCATTACCTCTATCGATGAGATCACCTGTGCAGATCAGTAGATCATTTTCAAAATCAAAATTATTTAGATGAAGCTCATGCATTAGAAGACTATAAGACCCGTGAAGATCTCCAACGATATAAACTGAATTATAATTTTGGTTTACAAGTATCTTTATTACATCATTCATGCTATGAATAAAACCTTTTTACAAATTTTGATTACCATTATAGAACATGACCCATACAGCTTCTAATACATTGCAAGATATTGTTATTTATACAAATAATAAAATTTCTCTTGATTTTTATAAGCCATTTGAAGATGGACTAAACCCTATATTATTTACAGTTAAAACTTTAGAACAAATCCCAAGAAAGACTGAAAATAAAATCCATATTGTCATCTTGGAGTCCTGTGATGAACTTTGAACCGTACCGGGTTTATTGGAGATAAAACTTTCTGAGATGAAAAGCATTGCTTCTCAAGACGTAGCAAAGCGTAGTGTCCCGATGAAAAAACCAAACTATACCCCCGAAATCAGAGAAAGAGCGGTTCAATTACTAATTGAATCTGAAAAAGATTATCCTTCTACTTGGGCAGCAATCACAGCTATTGCTCCTAAAATCGGTTGTACTCCTGAAACATTGCGTGTTTGGTATTTAAAGCATCTGGATCAACTAAATCCTGCCAAAGTACAACAGATATCTGACCAAGAAAAAATGAAGCAAATGGAACGTGAAATTAAAGAATTAAAGCGTGCCAATGAAATTCTACGTAAAGCAGCCGCTTTTTTCACCCAGGCGGAGCTGACATATTAATTTGGATTTTTGGATCGTCCAAGTTGGACAGAATAGACGCATAAATATTGTAATTTTCTTGATCGTAACAGATGAAATACACATGCTGGATATATTCAAAACTAGGTAGGCTTGACAGCACAGTACCAATTGCAATTTCTGCAGCTTCCTGTTTTGGATAGTTATATACACCAGTTGAGATATTTGGAAATGATAAGCTTTTTGCTTGAACTTCATTAGCTTTGACTAAACTGTTTAGATAAGCATTACAAAGTTCTTCGGCTTCATTTTTTGAGCCGCCCAACCAGCGAGGCCCAACTGTGTGAATGATGAATTTAGCAGGTAAATTACCAGCTGTGGTAACTACAGCCTGACCATTAGGAAGAGAGCCACCTATGTCATCATGAATCAGGTGACATTCCTGTTGCATCTCTGCACCAGCTTTTTTGTGAATGATATAATCTACACCACCCCCACCTAGTAAAGACTTATTGGCCGAGTTAACAATGGCATCCACATTTAAAGTGGTAATATCAGTTTGTAGTAGAGTGACTTTCTTCATTATATTTCACAGGGTAAAATTTAAGAATTAATTGGTTAATAGCTGTAATCAGGTTAGAGACCTCTGAGATATCTAAAGCGGCAATTGAGTACGTATATCTCATATAAGGAATACCCCCATATATACTTTCTTTTTCTTGTTTTTTAAAGTTTAAAAATTGATTGTGAAAAGCCTGTAAGAATTCGTCATCGTTTACTGATTTAGCTTCTATACATAAATGTACTTCACAAGGCAAATCCTTTTTTGAGGTATTAATAACAAGTGTAGGGCAAATCCAACGCGAATCAGCTAATGACGCATTACAAAACCAATATTCTGATTCGCCATTGTAGTAAGTGGGCCGGTAATTTCGAATGGAAAATTTTTCTTGTAATTCAGTTTGTAGGCTTCTAATTATGTGATCATTAATTTGTGAAAATACCTGTTGAGAAATTTGAAATAATTTCTGAATTTCAGAAGCATTATCTTTAATGAAGTTGAAATTGTCCATATTTAACGGCTTTAAATAGTAATTAGTAAGATGGTTGAGGAATTCTTTGGCAAAAGTAAACCATTTATTTTTAATATCAATTTTGTAAGATGGTATGAAGTTATTTACAGCATAAACCAAATTTTCATAGCTAATGCCATTCCAGGAGTCTTCTTGGAACTCGCTTACTCCATCGATGGATAACACAAAGTACAGTGGTTTTAATAAGGTATTGAGAACGCGTTTTTTTGCATATTTGATATATGATTCAATAGGATTGTTTTGAATGTGATAAATCTTGCATTCAAAAATAATTAAATTTTTTGTAGTTTCAATAATTAAATCAATACGTTTTCCATCTAATGTACATACTTCAGTTTCAACTGATATGAACTCACCAAAAGTTGCTGGGTCTTTATTGACATTCTTTGCAATGCAATCAATTAATCCATTAAAAAATAAAGTATTTAAATTGTGGACTTCTAAAGGATTTAAGAAAAAAGAAAGGAGCTCAGTCGTTGGATTTTCATAATACTTACGACTAGCTGTGTCAAAAAAATTCTTTTCCCGCATATCTAATTTATAAGTTTTTGCCTTATTTAGCAGCACTTGTAATGCATTAAGTGGGTATTGGTCTAACATATCCTCAAAGTTCCATTACATGATTATTTGAAAGATAATCTTTTATTATCAGGCGGATTCAAGCGGCAAGTGCAACAGTATAAAAACCAGCCATAACTTCACTCGGTGTATACCAACCTAGTGTTTTTCTAGGACGATGGTTGAATGCAAATTCTATCTGCTCTATTTGTTCGTTTGACACGTCATCAACCGATGATGATTTTGGCAGATATTGACGGATTAAACCATTCGTATTTTCATTTCTAGCTCGCTAAATAGATTTAGAGGGATCAGCAAAATACGTCTCTATGTCGGCATCAGTAGTTCTTTTGTGTTCGGAAAATTCCTTGCCATTATCAAATGTCACACTATAAGCATGGCTCATTCGTAAACGATCTAATGCACAAGTAATCGTTTGAGAGGATGCTCTCGTTGAACCTAAATGAGCATTGTCCATTTTTCAGAAGCCTGTTGAATGCCAATATATAGCAATTTCAGCAGGCTATTTTCATTTGGGAAAGCTCCCTTAGTTTTGGTTAGTTTCCTGAATTCGCGATGTACTGCCTCAACCGCATTGATGGTATAAATCGGCTTCCTAACCGCTTTCGGATATTTGAAATAGGCACTAAGCAAATGCCATTTTTCACGCCATGAACGAATGACTTTCTCGTATTTATCACGCTATTTGGCTTTCAGCTCATCCAACGCCATTTCAGCTTGTCTGTAATATTGGTAATGGCACCCTCGGAAATATCCAGTGCATAAATATCCGCAATATGTTTTTGAATATCACGGTAGTTCATGCCGAGTGCAAGTAGCGAAATGACTTTACTGTCGATCTCTTCAGAGAGTTTGGTTTTTCTTGACGAGTTGAGGCTCAAAATCACCGGTACGATCACGAGATGTTTCCAACTCAAATGAATCGAAGGATGATTTTACGGTCTTGCCAGAGTAACCATTCCTGCGATTGGATGGTTGAGGATTTTCTTCCAGATAGTTTTCACACCAAACCCAATAACTAAAGTTTTATCCAATTCCGTGCTGTTATGGATTTCACCAGAGCTAACTGCTTTGAAAAATTACCCCAAGCCTGACAAGCTGCCTCCACAATTATTTCATAATTTGCATAACACCTATTGGATAGCCAATGTTGGTTGATGTACTGCCAAACCTGCTCAATCGGATTAAGCTCTGGTGAATAAGGCGGTAACTTTAAGATCGTCACATTGGGTAAATTGTAGCTTTCTTGATGCCATAATGCTCCATCCAGCACAACCAATGCATGACGACCTACAGGCACAACTTTACTGATCTCTTGTAGATGTAATTTTATGCAATCTTGAGTTTGGACAGAAATGGGATGACAAGTACCCGCAGATCAGCAAATCATGGCAAGCGAATTGGGCGAATCTCAACACGTTCTTCGCTTATCCTATGGATATTCGCAAAGCGATTTACACGACGAATGCGATTGAATCATTGAACAGCGTTATCCGCCATGCAACCAAGAAAAGAAAAATCTTCCCAACTGATGACTCCGTGAAAAAAGGTGGTATATTTAGCAATTATGGCAGCAAGCAAAAAATGGACGATGCCCATTCAGAATTGGAAAGCTGCCATGAATCGCTTTAGTATCATGTTTTAAGAGCGTGTAACAAAGTATTTTTAAAACTGTATTTACACAGAATTATTTACAACCTCAAATAACTAAAAAGTCTTCGTTTTAACTGTGTGTTTCATTCTTCGCTACCTACTATAATTTTCTGAGAGATCAATCAATATGGAACTAAAGATTACTACTGTAATCTTTAGTTAGGTAAGTGTCCGCTAGCGAATCCATTTAAATACAAGCTAGTACAATTAAACAATTAACAAATCTTTGTCGATGTCACTTTCCGCACTCATTTCAGATTCGTCATCTACCCACACTTTGTGTTCTACATCTTGAATTAAGCTACTCATTCCATGTGTAGGTTTTATACCCATTGCATCAAGTTTTTCCTTTAATGACATAATCATATTTTCACGTTCAATGGACCAACTCGATGCAAAGCATCTCCAGAATGTCCATCCTGCGCGTTCTAAAGCACGTTGACGAGTCATGTCATCATGCCATTGTTCTGGCCCATGATAGCTATCACCATCACATTCAACAGCCAAACGCTGATCACCATCTGACTCAACGACTAAATCGATTCGATAGCTTCCAACCTTAATCTGTGGAGTAACTGTGTAACCCATTTCATGAAGTGTCGTAAATACAGATTTTTCAAACTCCGATTCACACAAGTCTAATTTTGCTTCAAATGATGCTTTTTGATCTTCTTGCAAATCATAAAAATGATTGAGTAAATTCAGCCTTAGATCTTTTGGAGATATATGATCACGACTCACGGAATGGACGAGATACATCCGTTCACGAGCACGGCTTGCAGCCACGTTGAATCTCTGTTCATGATCGGATCGACTCAAAGCATGACAATTCTGAGGATCTGCTACCATAGATAAGAAAATAATATCTCTTTCTGCACCCTGAAATGCTGAAGCATCCCCACAAGCAAATTGAACTTGGGTAAGAGTACCTGCACCAAATTCATTCAAAGCTTCTGATTGAATGAACTCAGCCTGCGCCGGTCCCAACAATGAGATCACACCGATTGATCTATTCGTGTATCGTTCATCTTTAAGAAGAAGTTTCATTTCCTCAATAATTGCTTTCGCTTCTATTCGATTAATATGTTTGCTATTTTTAGATTCTCTATACCCCTGCGGTGTATAAATTGCGACTAAAGCTGGACTTAACTGCTCAGATTTCTTCGATAATCGCATTGGCTTAATACGGTTACCATAAAAGTTTTTATTGCTGTAACTAATGATCGCAGGATGACAGCGGAAATGCTCTAGAAGCATCACACTTGACTCATAGATAGAAGAAGCCATGTCGTATAAAGACATATCTGGTGTTAAATATGCAGCATGTGGCTGACCATGTAGATAACGATTTCTTAATACATCAATTTGAGCACTTGCTAGACCGACATTACTCGGAGAAACTTGTTTATTATCCCCCACTACTAATAATTTTTTAGCACGCATTAAAACAGGTAATACGTCAATTGATGATTGTGATGCCTCATCCACAATCACTAAGTCAAAGAGGCCTAATTCAGCAGGCATAGATTCAGATACCTGAAGATGTGACATGACCCAGCAAGGAATAGCTGCTGTTGCCTCTTTAAGGGCTACTTGAGCATCTTTTCTATAACGTGGAGCATTCTTACCTGTCCCTTTTCCATAGTGTTGTACAGCAATTTTATAACGCTGTAATGCAACTAAAATTTTATCTGAGGCATTTTCCTTTAATGCCAGCCATGTCTTGTTTGCTGCCAATTGAGCATAATTTTGTGATAGATTCTTCTCGTGAATACGACGGCGCTCATACAAATTTTCAATTTGACCTGTATTACTAATGGCCATTACAAAAATCTCAAGACGTTTCCATTCCCAAGCCTCTAGCAATGTATTACGTAATACAGGATCCTCAATTTCTTCAGCGTACGGAATTTCAAGAATGTCTTTACTAACAATCAAAGCATTTGTTTTACTCAATCTAATACTGGCGGATTTAACTCTTTCAAAATCCTCAGTTAGATCTTTTAAATGTGATAATTTTTTTAATAGATCAGCATACTCTCCAAGTTCACTTTCATGTAATGAATTGGAATCAATCTGAGATACAATTTTTTGTAACTGATTTGATATCTTATTACCAAACTCTGATAAATAAAGGATTTGATCAGCCAGTTGTTGTTGATAGACTTCTAAATTAAATATTTTTAACTTCTGCCCTAACAATTGAATCAAGTCATCAATATTTTTAGGTAATCCGTAGAAATCAAAAGATTTAGCTCTCTTAAAAACTTTTAAATAATTCGCATTAAATTGATCCAAATATTTATTTTTTAAATCTAGGCATTTTTGGGTTCTACTGATGAGCTGCGTGAACTCTTTTAATATTTCATCGATATTACGATTATTTAACTCAATTAAAGGAATGTCTAATTGTGCGGCAATACTATTCCACTTGCTCATAAAGATATTAAGAGTCTGCTTTCTATCAAGATATTCTTTAAGTCTTTTCCATTCATCTGATGTATCAGGATATTTTCCAGAAACTTTAATTGACTTAAAAAGGTCTTGTAATTCAGCAGTACCAAAATGATACCAATTAAATGGCTTACCTGTATCAACAGCACGTTGAACAGCTTGATATTCTTTTGAGTTTGGTTGTATCTCAAAATTCAGCTCTATGGGATCAATTAGTAGCGTTTTCCTGTATTCCAATAAAGGCTGAACTTCTTGAATAAGGTTACTATAGATATCAAGTTCCATAGCCTTATCTTCTGCATTTATCTTCTTGAAATAGCTCAATAACCATGGTTCTGCATGATCAAGAACAAAGTTTAGATCTTCTAGATAAATCTTCAACCAATCTCTTAGCTCATTAATTTCTGATTCAGAAATAGTTTCCTTGAAATTATGTAGGTCATTTTGCTTTAAGAATTCCTCAATCTCATCTTTTTCTTTTAAGAACTCACTTAATTTCTTCAGGCTCGCCGAATCTAACAGCTTTTCAGGAGCTGGCAGAGGTCCATAATTTATGTATGGTAAGTTTGTACCTATTTTCTTCCTTGAGTCTCTCAATTGAATCAACTCAATCTGGGAAAAAGGAAACTGGTCTTTTTCCTCCAAAGTTAATTGGTCGGTAAACCATTCGCAGGATGCTCTACTTTCTAATACCGTTTTCACGATATCCATAGGTAATTTTTTATTACCATCTACCTCAATATTCTGATAATGCTTTTCTGCAAAGTTATATATTTCTCGATCAATCAAAGCCATTTCATGATGGTTATGATCTATTTGATGTTTTAGAACTTCGATCGTTTTTCGAACCTCTGCAACATTCATTTGAGTAATTTTTTGCACAATCAAATCGATTGAAGATTCAAGCTGATTTTTACTTTCTTTGCTTGAACCAATGCGACTGACTACTAAAGGCTTTAATTCATCAGGAATCTTTTCATGTACTGTTTTAAGGACATGTGACTGCTGTGCAGTTACCAGTACTTTTTTACCATTCGCCAAATAGTGGCAGATAATATTGGCAATACTATGTGTTTTACCTGTACCTGGTGGACCTTGCACTACTACACCACTGCTGGTTAGCAGATTCTGGACAATAGTAATTTGTTCTTTGTTATAAGGCAGCGGGAAATAAAGCTCTTCAACTTTTGATCCGAATCCTTCAGTACCAGAACGCCCCCTAAAACTATAAGTCTCTTTTTGATTAATATCGCTTTTTAATTCTGTCACTAACGATAAAGGTTGTTCAGGTATAGCCACTGAAGGGTCATTAAGTTTAGTTTTTAATAACTCAATGTCATCACTTAAAATAGAATTCCTTTTAGGACGACTAAACAATACTGATGTTAATGTCACCGCTAGACTTTTAGATGGTATAGCCCTATTTTCTGCCTCAACAATTGCTCCTTTTGAAAAAATATTCGCGACGAAGGCATCAACTAGATCAGAGTAAGTTTCGCCTTCAAATAGGCGTAATGAGCGACCATTATTTAAGTTTTCTTTTAAAGCTAATTTTACTTGTCCTGAAGTAGGCAGATCATCCTCTAATAAGATGGCATCCATTTCTATATTAATACGTGTATCTTTGGCACCTACACGTATTAATCCATTTTTTTCTATCTCCATTTCTAACGGGATAGTCATAAGAGGATATGAATAAGATTTTTGAGTCGTTGGAAGTACCCAGTCAACTAAGCCAAAGCCTGCAACAATTTCTTCACCATCACCTGTTCCACCTAAATTAATCGCTGTATTCCATGAGAATAATTTGTCGTAAACAACAATAGATTTTTTAATCTCATCGTTATTTTGTTTCCAATCTTCCCAAATATTTTGATAGCTTTCGAATTCTTTGAACAGCTCCTGAAGTATGTCAATTTTAGTAATCAAATCACATGCCACGCTACTGTAGGGCAAGCGGAATTGATGAACTTTTTTGAAAGATACAATCTTATTTAAACTAGAAAAATTAACAGTGGGTTCTTTTTCGGCATCTACATGAATGTAGGAAGAGAGTATTTCAGATGGTTTCGGCATCGATTGAAGCTGTAATCGTTCAATTTGGAACCACCAATCGTCATCATTCAGAATTTTTAAGCCACGAAGTTTTTCTAGATCATGAGAATAAAATCTATTACCACTCATTTCATATTGAATTTTTTGAGTATCCTCAGCTTGATGAGATACATAATCCAACAATTGAATCAGTTTATTTTTAACAATATCATTTAATTCAAGTTCAGAGTTCATCATTGGTCTTTCTAATTTTTTAACTGACGGAATTATAGCTAAAGACCAGCAAAAGGCTTCATCTTGTGAAAATATATCTTGATTTTGATATAAAAAAGCATTCACTTCTTTCTTTTCAATACCAAGAGTTTTGGCAATTTCTCTAGCAGTAAGTTTGGGCTGTTTAACCAAAATAGCTGTTATTAAATCCTTCATGTGATTCATATTTCCTAATCATTTCAAAAGCTTTTCTCTTTAATTGATTTATACAGAATCAACTTAATCCACACCCAAAGCTTTAAATACCGCATCCACCGGATCTGCATAAAAGCTGGTCTGGAACTTGGTAAACAGTTCCACAGGAATCGTAGGGATATCTGCCGCACTACTCATTGGTAAGGCAACCTTCTTGGCACCTGCATCAAAAGCTACTTGCAGACATTCGGCAATACTTTCCACCGGAGTCACAGAGCCACCTAGACTCATATCACCCAGTACCACCATCTGACTTTGTACCGATCGTCCTAATAGGCCAGAAGCAAACGCCACTAAACTTGGTAAGGCAAGATGGCTGAGCGGCCCGGTATTCTGTAATTCAACCACATGTAAGTGGAAGTCATGTTCCAGCACCTTACTGCCACCCGATATTCTGGATGCATTGGCCTTGAAGTAGTCAAATGCGATCTTGACCTGCTCCTTGGCACTGCTTGAATTCCATAAGCCTGATGTCGCCAATTTTCCTGAACCTTTGGTCACTTGAAGTTCTAACCGGTATAACCCCGGCATGCCTTTATTACTGAGCCCGATGGTATATAAGAAACCTGGCTTGGCTGGACCTTCGGGAATCAGTCCGCCACCACCCTGCTCTTTGACTGATACAAAATGTTCTTCGAGCGTCTCATTATCAATGTAGCTGAAATGAACATCATAGAATTCCATACCACCAATTTTCTTCAGCTGTTCTTTGACCCGACGGCGCACCTGCAGTGCATATTCCAGGCATTGCCGTACATCTTCTTTATTAAATTGACCATGTGGGTAGAGCAGCTTCATCAATCCAGAAACCGTCTTGCGAACGGCAATCACATCGCGCTGATTCAGGTTATTCCCTAGCTTGAAGTACTTCTCAATGGCATCCGCAAAACTACGCTTACGCATTTCCCGGAAGAATTCAGCCAGATAATCAACGATTAGACCATAACGGTTAGTAAAGAATTCCGGACGCATTTTTGGAATTTCCCAACCCGGGATATAGGCATGAAAGCGATCAAAGAATGCTGAATCGATCATTGCTTCAGGGAACGGCGCCAAGAGATGGCTGGTTTTAACCAGAGATTCCACACTTTGGTTGATATTACCCACAAAAACCATCGAAGCTGAGGCTTCCATCTGTTCACGACCACGGGCAAAAGATCCTGAGGCCATGTAGTCTTTCATGATCTGAACGCCATCTTTGTCCTTAAAGGAAATACCGGCAACTTCATCAAAAGCCACCACATCCCACAACCCCACCAGACCAATACGGCGGCTACTCATGTTATAGAACAGGTTGGCCACGGTGGTTTGTCCACCGGAGACTAAAATACTATTCGGTGAACACTCTTTGTAAATATGGCTTTTACCGGTACCGCGTGGTCCCAGTTCACAAACGTTATAGTTATTTTCAACGAACGGAACCATACGCGCTAATAGGTGCCATTGCACGTCCTCTTTTAACGAAGCCGGTTCCATGCCGATCGAACGGATTAAACTCTCGCGCCACTGATCAGTGCTTAATGCTGCTCTGCCACTGAAAAGTTCATCCATATTCATATTCGGCATTTGAATCGGCTTGAGTAAACTCACCCCAAATGGAGAATTGGTTTGTCCTTCTTCAAAATAGTAACTGAGCGTAGCAATGACCCAGATACCACCAACAAGTAATTTTTCATACTCTTTGACGATGCCTGCCGAGATTTCGGCATCTTTGATGCCCAGATTACTAAATGATGCTTCGTATTTGTCTTTACGCTCATTCAGTTTTACAGTCACCCGATCAATGACCTTATAACTGCCCCGTTCACGGACCAGGGATTTCACCTTCTCGGCTTCATCCGGTCGGACGTAGTTCTCAGCCAGTACGGTCTTTACGTTACGTAGTCCCTGTTCAATGATCTCTGGATCATCCGAGGCACAGTACATCCCCAGCAGGTATTCGAGTACATAGACAGGGACATTTGCCCCTTCTTTGATCAGTTTAGTCAGATCCTTACGTACCACCCGCCCAGCAAAGTGTTCATTCAGCAGCTGATCCAGTTCTTTATCGTTAGCAGATTCCATGTAGGCTACGCTCTATCGTTAATTCGTTATCAGGAGAAGTCATCGGTAAATGCCAGATCAATGGTGACCTTATAGCGTTGCATTTCGATATTCAGGTCTTTGTCCTTCAGCACTAGGAAGTAATCCTTCTTACGGTCAAAATCAGTACCGGATAATGACAGTCTGACCTGTTTGACCCGATCGGCAACAGAGTCGGTACTGCTATCAAAAGTCAAGGTTTCTTCACTGGAAACTTTAAGATCCCCATCATAAATGGCAATGGATAAAGTCACTGGCATGACCAGCTCACTGACAGCTTCGGTTTGCATCAAATCAAACTTCTGGATGTTATTGACCATCTTCAGCGTGGATTTGGTAGAAATGACCTCAACTTTACGCTTGGTCCGCTGTCCAGCCTTTTCACCACGCAGCTGTTTTACTGTCAGTACAGGCACTACGATTTCCTGAGGCATGATTCCGCCATGTACGAAACGTGAGCCTCCCACAAAATGGAAACGGTTCGCCCCTTTTGGAATCCAGAAATCAGTCGCAGATAGTGTACCTGCCGTAGCTTGGGTTGAGCCTTTCCATGCTTCCTTGCTCTCTGGTAAACCATGCCCAATCACATAGCGTTTCTTGCTCTTCAATGCATTGGTCGGTTTTTCAGTCAAGCTTGAACGATCCGCAGATTCCAGTTTACTTTGCTGGAACAAGAAGCCATGGTCGGCTGTAATCAATAGGGTGGAAATATTAAAGTGCATTAAAATTTTGCGGCTAAGTTCGGTCAGTTCTTCAATGGCATGTTCCACCGCCATAAAGGTTTCTGATTCTGTAGAGGCACTGTCTCCCCGAGCATCGATCACGTTGTGATAAACGTAAATCAGCTCATGGTCTTTGAGTGCTTCACGGCCTTCATCACGCGACCAACCTTTTACCGTTTCAGCGGTAACCGCCAATCCATTATAGGCAGCCAGAATTTTGGATCGTGCTGCAGTCCCTTTGCTGGACTGCCCATCTACTAAAACATCATCACCTGCGGCCTCTTTGTACTCCAAAGTCTGATGCGGCAACAACGAGGCCATGCCAAGTGTGGTGTAACTTGGGACAACGCCCAGCTGTGAAGACAATGTCGCTTCAGAATAACGCTTTTCATTGATACGATCACGCAGCTCTACCGCAGCTTCATAACGGAAAGCATCACTGATAATTACCACGATACGGCGTTTCGTTGCAGAATTGAGTAAGGGTTTGACGTGGGTATCGTAGAAGTTCTGCTGATTTGGGATATCTGCCACTTTCCAGACATTCAAGCGTTGCTCAGCTTCAATCCGATCTCCCCAGTTTCGTGCCAGGTGATCAATAAACCAGTAGGAATAGCAATTTTCGACTTCTTCATCGAGTTTTTTCAGGATATCGACATGCGCTCGCTGAGAGGCTGCACTGTAATGGCGATAGGCCATATCAAAACGATACAGCTCCTGCTCGTAGGCTTTATACAAGGCTTCGCTAGAGTCGAAATAGAAACCGGCATCAAACTGTAGTCGCAGACTGAACAGGTCAATGGCTGCCTGCAACGCTGTATAGATCGTGCGATATTTACGGCGTATTGCATCATCCTTATGTTTGGAAGCCCAATAGCCATCCAGACGGGTAGAAATAATCGTTCTGAAATGTTCCAGTTCAGCTTTGGTTGCTGCAGGGATCTGGCTGGCCAGATCGACAATGATCTTTTGTTCAATCACTTCAAAAGTCATGACATCCAGCAGCTGCTCCAGATCAAAGGCCCCGACCTTCTCCTGGATCCGCAGTGCATTTGCCACGGTCTGGGAGAGTGTATCGAAGGTTGGGTAGTATTTGGAACTGTCTCTCCAGCGCGACAAAAAGGCTCTGGCTGTTGCACGGGAGCTGACAGAAGACATTACCAGTTCTTGAGCCCATAGCGGTATATCGCCCAGGCTTTCACAGAAACCTGTAGTCATCAAACGGATAAAGAACGTACCGAGCTTGAATGGTGCTTCCCCATTCAACTCTTCAACCGATGCTGGATAACCAATTTCCGTCTGTAATGCTGTGACTAAAGCTGGCACCAATTGGAACTTTTCCAGTTCAGCAAAGGATTCCGGATTCACCTCCAGAGCCAAATTCTGCTGTACCATTTCATCTGCCAGTGCCAGGACAATATGCATCAGCTCGGCACTGTCAGCCTTGACCACAGCCGCAATCATGGCCATGTCCAGATCCTGTTCATCTGCATCAGGCTGGATATAGCGTTTCAATGTACTCAGACGGGCTTTGGCTTTAAGGAATTCTTCACGTTTGGCCAGATGTTCTCTTAGACTCTGCTGCTGTAAACCCAGCTCATTGAAAATAATCGAGAAACGATCGGCATAGAAGCTGCGTGAATAGAGCTTGATGTCCAGTAACCAGTCTTTTTCGGTTTCAGGCTCAGGGCTAGGGAAATACAGCAAGTATTTACCCTGCTGATCTTGCAGTTCTAGTTTGAGCTTGATCGCCAGACTCGACTCTTCTGCCATATTCAGAATCTGGACATCATTCAGCTTTAACGCTTGTACTTCGTCGTTAAAGGACTGTTCCGCATCGTACCAGAAGACAATCCGGTGCTGTTCAATATAAAAGGCTTGTTCCAGACCTTGTTGTAGTTGACTTAAATTCATGCAACGACCTCATCAAGGTCTAGTACCGGAGAAAAAGTATTCATCATTTCTCCCCCGTAATCGCTTTGACTTCAGCCAACAAGTCCCCAAACCTACCATAGTTCACTTTCACCCCATCATCCAGATCTAAAGTAATACGCTGATCGGCATAATGGCGTAGTTTTTCTTCAAAGCTACTGAGTTCAGCCTGTTGCTTATGCAGTTCCTGCAGTTTTTTCTCGATGCGCTTAATTTCAGCCGCAGAGTCACTGCTTTCTTTTGCTGTTTCCAGAGAGTTGGCATAGGCAGCCATTTTGGAAATCAGCGGCATGACGTATTCGGTACGCATACGTGCCAAGGTACTTTCGTTATAGCGGTGCAAGTACACCAACGCCTGGAAAGCGCCCTGTTTACCGCTGCTGAATAACCAGTAGATCGGGCGCTTTTTATAGGTCTGCATATGGTCTTTGTAGAACTTGCTGGCGAGGTAACGGCGAATCGTGTCTTCAGCCGTTTCACTGGCTTTTTTATCCAAGCTTTCAGCCAGCCATTGCATATTGGTATCCAGTGTATCTTTACCCCACACTGCAGTTAAGAACTCTTGGATACGATGGGTGGCATCATCTTCGAACCAGTGCATTTCGGTCAGCGGAATAATGCCGTCTGCATCGGCAGGGAATTTCTGATAACGGCTGGCATCAAAGTCTTGATTGCCTGCATGGGCATAGATCAGACCTGATTCATCCAGGCTATAACGTCCCATCATGCAACCAATTGCATAAGACACTAAACGCTGGCTGTCTTTTTCACGGTTGGCACGGGTCAGCGTGATTTGCTCATCCGGTACATCTGGTGTCAGTTCGTCCTGTAAGCCATAAGCGTCAATAAACAGCTTATTATTTTCTTCTTCCAGACGTTTCATCTCAGCCACGGCGTCAGCATTTTGCTTTTGCCATATATTAAATGCTTGTCTTAAATTTGGTTGATGAGTACGAATCAATGGGTTTTCTATAAAGTCCCAAGATGTTTCGTAAGAATTCCAATCATTTTGACTTAATCTTACTAACTGATTAGCTATCAACCTAGAATCTAAAACTCTCTTTAAAGGTAATTTTGCAATAATACCTTGATTGAAATTAAGTGTTTGAGAAATACACTGAAGTAAATACTCACTAACTACAGAGTTTAAAAATGCTAAATCACTAAGTAGGTAATCTACGCTATCACTAAATGATTTAGAGCCACCATTACTAAATATATGCCCTTCATTTGTAAATCTTACTGATAGTTTTCCTGAAGAAATTGAGGACCAAGTAATACCTTTTTGAAAGTATTTATCTCTGTTGATTACTCGACCATTAGATCCAACTTTTGCATCTGGAGTATCATCAATGTACTTACAAACTGCATAGCCATTATTTTCATAATTAACAACAGCATCATTATTTCCAAACCATTTACGAAATTCACCACCTTTATCATATGGAAACCATTTCATATTACTAGATTTAGCATCTTGTTCAGATAAAGCATCTGTTTTCATTTTGGTTCTTGAAACTTCAAACCATAGCCTTACAAATAGATCATTATTTGTTGTAGCCATCCCTTGTCTTGGCTTAGCCAAGCTGTCAAAACTTGGAAGTTTCTGAAAAATATTATGAATTTTTTCATTTACCCAAAATACGATTGGGCTACTAGGAATCTTCTTAAAGTCGTCTGGTTTAGTTTTTACATTACGTTCATTTAGACTAGGGAATTGTTTTGGGATGCCATCTTCTGTGAGTTCAAAATACCTAAAGCAATCAAAATCCCCAATTAATCCATTAATTTTATTTTTCTGAAGAATAGAAACAGAAATACCAAAGCTAATTCCCATAGCTGTTGGACCTTTGCCGTCATAAGGTAATTGAATTAGGCTTACAAGAGAATTATTAGAAAGTAGCTTTTCACGCATCGCTTCATAAGACGATAAGAACATCCAGCTTTGCATGGTCACCATGCTGTTGAAGCCACTGTCCTTACACCATGCAAAGCCACGCTCAATAAACATGGCAAATAGGTCTGACTTGCTGTCTGGAAATTGCTTTTTCGCAAAATCCTTCAGTGCTTTATTCATTCCTTTACCGCCCATATACGGCGGGTTGGCAATCACTGCATCATATTGCTGAGCCAGTAATTTAGCTTGTTGTACTAAAGGCAATAACTCTTGTGCTGACTGCTGTGCAAAAATATCTCCTGACTCTAATGCTGCATTCAGCTTGGTTTCTAAATCAGACAGCTTTTTAGCGAATGTTTGAGGGATTTGAATCAAAGAACCAAAGGTCGAAGCATGTTCAAATAGATCCAACAGTTCTTTTAAATCTGCCTGCGCAATACCGGTACTGGCCAAATCCTGACTGAATGCTTCTAAACGTTCAGGTTGGCTATCCTGTAACGCAATAATATTCAGCCTCAGTGGACTGCTAAATAAACGGCGGTCATCCTCACGCGCTTTCATTAACAGCGCAAAACTGGAGAGCTGTGCAGCACGGGTATCAATATCAATCCCGTACAGGTTATTTTCCAGAATCAACCGTGGAATATCACGGCTGCGGTAACCACGTTCTAAGTAAATCGCTTTTAAGCAGTCATAAGCTTCCACCAGAATATGCCCCGAACCACAAGCCGGATCTAGTACCGTAATGCTTTCAGGGTTTAAAGTATCGCCATCTTCACTGATACGGACATTAATCAGCTGTTTTAACTGTGCATTGACTTCATCGGTCTGTTCCGCTGGTTGAATATAGTATTCCCACTCACTGGCAAGCGTACTGTCAGGCTGTGCCATCAGCCATAAACGACCAACACTGTTCTGTACCAAATATTTTACAATCCAGTTTGGAGTGAAGAGTTGCGTCGCTGCAGGAATGTCTTCACTTTTAACAACCTTACCAATCACCTGATCTTTCTTTTCAGAAATATAGAATTGATACAGCCAGCCAATAATCTGCACATCCGACCAGTCTTCTTCTGGAATACTGCTGACCAGATCACGGATCAACGAATCGGTTTTGGTCAAATTGTCAGGTAATAGTAGTTCAGATTCATCAGACACCTGTTCGAACAGGAGTGGCATGACCTGATTCAACGCATGACACTGAGCCAGTAACAGCTCCCGATACAGTTCTTCGTCTTTATTGCCATCCAGCTTGAGTTCAGCCACACGGCTGGCATTTAAACCTGGTAGGTCAATATCCAGACATTCTTCCAGAATCTGTGGCAAGCCTGCACTGCCATCTGCACTACTGAGCACACGGCGACCATGATCCAGTAAGCCTTTGCATTCCATGTAGCGAATCGCACAAAGACGGTTAAACCAGCTATAAGCGATATAATCAATCGTCTGCTCAAAACTGCTGGTTTGAATGCGCTTGATCAGCTTGTCACGTGGTTTCATGACTGATAGCGGAAAAACCTGATCGCCAATCAGCAGCAAGTCGCCTTTCTGTTCTGCCGGTAAAATGCGGTCTGCGGTGATGCCGTATTTGGCCGCTTGCTTGCGCATCGCTGCGATAAAATCGTTACGTGCTTGCGGTGCGTATTTTTTAATATGACTGGTATTCATCTTTAAACCTTTAATTAATGACTGATGCCGATATCCCTAACCCGAGTTAGCGGATACGCACACGCTTTTTATCACTCACGATTTTTTTCAGTTCAGCTTTGAGTGCGTCTACAAACTGATCCACTGACTCTTCTGTTTCCAGATAGACACTGCTGGAGCTTTTGCTGTAAATGCTAGCAACATCAACTTCTACCACTGGTTTCGGTGGCACTACCGCGATCGCAGGCTTTACAGGACTCGCAGCAGGTGTTGATGTAACTGGGCTGGCGGTGGTTGCAGTGTTGGTTACACGCTCTGCTTTGCTCTGAGCCAGTTGTGCCGCTTTGGCCTGACGCTGGATTTCCGCCTGAACTTCGCTTTCCAACTCATACAAGCCTTCATCAAAACGCTCCACGGCGGTTTGGGTTTGCAGCATATAGATGGTGGACAGGCTAGTTTCCACTTCAATATCCGTTTTGAGCAATTGCAGCGGACGCAGTAGCTTGTTACTCAGCTCAGCGGTGGCAATACCACTGTTTTTAATCTCGGCTTCCAGCTGCTTGATCTTGTCATCAATGTGTTCTATCGCCTGATTGCGCTTCTCAGTCAGCAATTGCTCATTGACGCTTTCCACTGTACGAACTAAATCAGCGACTTTATTTAACAGGCCATAAGGCGATTCGAGGGTGGCAATACGATGTAATTCAGAGAGGGCTTTTTTTGCCACATCATCACTGCCCAGTGCCTGTTTGTTTTTCTCAAAATGACGTATAGCCTGTTGCAGTTGTTGCCAGCTTGGCATCTGGTTGCTAAAGAATTCATGAATGTCACGATAATCTTCTTCCAGATCCAGATAGTCGTCCTTGTTCTCAACCACGGCCTTAAAAAAATCGAAGCTGTCGCTATTGGCCAGCAGACGTTCCAAAGTCAGAATCGACTTTTCAATCACTTTCTTGCCTGGGAACTGTCCGACATCAGTTTTACTCTTATAGGACTTAAAGTTAGCTAACCAAGTCTTAAAATGCTGCAAATAGAATTCAAACAGCTCTTTCTCTGTCGCTGGTCCCATAGCCGAGAACAGTTCTTGGGTGAGTTGGCGCGCCTGTTTCAATACCTGATCATCAGTTTGGCGCTTTTTAATGATCGATACATCACGGCGACGGCGGCTGTTCTGTAAAGGCTCAAAGGCATCTTTTAACTGTAAGCTGCCGCCATTTAATTGCAATGAAATCCGCCCCATTGCCGCCAGCTGACCTACCAGCAATAAAATCTCGGCATCTGGCCAGCCATAAGGGCGTTTGGCAAAACGATCTATCACATCTGAGACTAGAATACGCTCTGTACCAGTGGCCCGCAGTGCAATGTACTGCTCCACTTCCTGTAGGGCTTTGGGATTGCTCTGACCGCCATCCAGAGACAACCCGAGCTGCGCCATATCATCCACAGTCAAGACGGCGTTCAGTTCACGCCAGGCATCCTGCTGATAGACCTGCAAATAGCTCAGTTTGGTATAAGTGTTTTCCAGCAAATAACGACAAGCCTCATCCAGCTTGGTGGTTGGACTTGAAGATGAAAGTTGTAGATGCTGCCCTAGGGCATAACTCTCTGCATCTAATAGCATCTCTTCAATTCGAGCAAGTAGGCGTTTTTTACGTTCCTGATTTTCACGGCCACGGTCTGCCAAGATACGGCTGATATCCGATTGGGTGCCATCATCATTCCAACGAATAAATTTATTGGTTTTCAGCCAGGTGCGCAGCTCATTAAAAAACTGTTTATCGTCTGCCAGTTTAAACAGCACTTGCCCTTCGGCCTCGGCGCTTTTACCAATACAGAAAGCTTCGGTATAGAGGTTATATTCAGTATCCAGTGGAGAAATGATCTCAACTTTTAAATCGCTCTCATACTTGCCATCCAGGCTATGACTATCCAGGAAACGTCCAATCTGATAGTCCATCTTATTGGCCTGATGGCGGTATTTGTTCTGATCCCGCAGTAAATCTTTAAAAACAAACTCGGCTAATGCTTTATTTTCTTCTGAAGCTGCTAAGTCAGTGGCTTTAATTTTGCGGGTAATATCGCGTTCTTCATTGGTCAGGAACAGGAACTCATCACCATTGCGGGTAATCAGGCTCTCTTTTTCCAGGCGCAGCAGGCTTTCTTCAATCCGCTTACGTAATGCCAGCTTATCTTCATCAATTTTTTCAATCGACAAAGTGACCAGGTTATCCAGCGTACCTTTAATAATATCGACATAGCGGATCATGAACAGGGTGCGCAGCATCTGCACATCAAAACCATCCAGGGTCTTATTCTGCCCTGCCTGGTCGATGGTACGCTTCACTGCAGTATCCAGGAATCCTTCGACTGAGGCATAGAAGCGGTGGAAAGGAACCAGTGCACCGATTTCATCTGTGGCAATCGCATTGGCAGCCATCTGGAAGGCATCCAGCATGGAACGCTCACCATAGGCTAGGTGTGCACCGGTCGCACCGACTTTACGGATTTCTTCAAAAACTTTCTGCACCAGCTGGAAATGGTACGGCGCAAAAGGATAGTTATTGATAAAGCTGTCTGGACCCTCATAGTTCTTGAGTGTTGGGCCTGAACGGTCAAAGGTGATCTGGTTTTTTAAGATATCGCCCTTTTGCTCAAACACTGATCTGAGCAGTGCTTCAGCTTCCGGGGTTTTACGTAATAAACGTTTTTGAATAACTTCATCGGTATTGGAACTGGACAGCGATAAACGGGTTTTAAAACGTCCAGCAATCTTGGAGAAGTCATTGGCTTTTGAAGAAGACATCTCACCTAAAACAGCATCGATGTCTGCCTGCGAGGTGACGATAATCCAAGCGCGGCCTTTACAGATCGTACCCAAGTTTTCAGTAATGGTTTGCAGTGTCAGCATCAAGCGGGTATCGCTGCCAATAAACTGCCCCACTTCATCGACCAAGAACAACATGCGTTGCTGGGGTCCTTTGCTGTCCAGGTATTCTTTCACCCACTGACAGAAGTTTTCCACTGAAACACTAAAGGTCTGCTCAGAATCCTCAAACCACTTGTGTGCAGCTTCAGCGGATAAATTGAGGGCCTGGGAAATCGCGGTTTCGACATCATCCTGATAGAACTGATAACCGTCACGCTCCTCTAGCCAAGACATGCCGCTAGATTCTTCAAACGCCTGTTTAAAGCGCTCATACACCCCTTTCTGGCTCAGGTGACGTTCCATATGTGCAATATGTGGATGGTCAGCACTAAAACCCTGATACTCGTTAAACACGCGTAAAAACACATTCAGAATCGGATTGCCGTCATCATTGGAACTGGCTTTACTGTCGATGTTAAACAGGATGACATCGGCATGATGGCTAACGGCCTTGCCAATATCCGCACGGATAAACGCATCACGGATTTTGCTTTCATCAAAGAATTCTGCAGCACTGCGTTCGTTACCTTCCGCGTCACGTACCACTTTATTGGCCAGAATATATGACAAGGTTTTCAGGAAGTGTGATTTACCTGAACCAAAGAAGCCTGAAATCCACACACCGACTCGGTTGGCAATCGAAGGATCGCTTAGATCTGTGCCATAAGACTGGAAAAAGTCCCGAAAATGCTTTTCCAGTTCATTGGTGACCACATACTCATCGAGTTCCTGATAAACCGTAGTATTGTCATTCTGGTCTGCTTTTACGACCCCGTTAATCGCACGATCTAATGGCTTGTAAAAAAGTTCTTTAATGTTCATCTCAATCAATTCCCCCGAATTTTTATTTCTATTTGCCGTGTTTAAGGCACTAATCTGAATGCTCTGTAGTAATTATTGCTTGGAATTTTTCCAAATAAACTCATCGCTTGACCGTCGTAATAACCTGGGTAAAACAGCACCACTGGCTTATGCCCCAGTAACGAATGCAAACTGTTCAATAAGTGATGGGCACGTAACAGTGGCCAAACCGACCCTACCCCAGTCATCAACACAATATCTTGTGCATTGGTGGCATATTTACTCACCAGATAGGGCGCGAACTTATCCATATGCAGTGGGCCTTTCAGCGCTTTGAGCAGCGCCTCATCGCCTTTGGCTTTTTGCATTTGAATGGCTTTATCGATGAAGTTACGCTCAGCCAGATAATCCACCACGGCTTGCAGCAGGTTGATATTCACCACCTTCAGCTGACTGTGTTTTTTCTCCAGCATCCCGTCTAGAAAATGCAGATATTCGCGCACTTTCAACTCATCTTCAGGTGCATAATCAAAAATCCAGAAGCCAATTTCATTGCCCAGTCCTTGCCCGGTGAGAAACTCGGTGGAAAGAATTCGCTCTGGAATCTGGTTCAGACGCTCATGTATTGTTTGACTCATTGCTGCCCCTCTACAACTACCGCGTCCATAGCGACACTTCCATAGATCTTTTAATGCGTTGTTTATAATGTTCTTCCAACAGGCTACGCAGCTCTGTTCTGACGATCACACGCTGCAACTCCAGCTTACGGGTACTTTTTAAGTAACCGGCTTCTGCCAGCATGCGAAACACCACCTGCCCCATTTTTTTCTTGCTGGACTCTTTCCAATCACAGATATCCGGATCGCGTTGTGAGCGTTCATCCAAAAAATCTGACCAGATATAACTGTCCAAGTGTTGCGCCTGGGAGATATAGGCATCCCTCATCACCGTTTCCATAAACTCAAGCAGCAACAGGTTGCGTTCCAATGCGCCACAAAAAGCCACCTGGGTCGCCAGCTCATCATCCCCATCACGTAGTGCTTTCCAGAAATCAGGCTCCAAGCGCTCCAGACGCTTACGAATAGCGGTGGCATTGCGTTGAGCTGAAGCAGGCGTTCTTTTTTGCAGAATATTGTCCACCTGAATCGCCTGATGCCATTGTTCTGGAGTCGCCTCACGCAATAACAGATCCGCGATTAACCGACTTTCACGCACCATCAGTGAACCACCAATCAGGTCACTGTCATAATGAAATTGTTCTAACATGGCCAATCTCCTATGAGGCCTGATCAAACAGATAAGACGACAGTTTTTCGATATCTGAACGTTGTAGTACCAAGGGATATTTCAAGGCATCATCTGCTTCAGCCAGCGTGATCGCAGCCTGATATCGCTGCAAGGTATAGTGAGCCAGGGCTTTTTTGACCAAAATCTGTAATCTGCCCTCTGGCATGCCAAAGTCTTTTTCGACCAGGGCTTGTTGTGATGGGTTCAATTTGGGATTGGGCATCAGCGTCAGCATGATTTCTTCATGCCATTGCTGATCCTGAGCAGGGTCTACTGACTCAATCGCCACCGCAACAGGTGTGCGATCAATTCTGGAGAGTAAAAAGTCCTTAAACTGCTTGCTCTGATGGCAATAGGCACGGACATGCCAACGGAAGCCGGTATACACCAGGGTATGCGGGGAAATCATGCGCTCATGCCACTGCGGATTCTGCATGGAGGCATAAATAATTTTGAGACAGCCTTGTGTTCGACAGGCACGCAACACCTCCCTGATGACTTCAGGACGCACACTGCGATCGGGTAACTGGACCGCTGAGAGATTCGGTTCTGGTGTCGCAATCAGGGCATGTGATTCACTGACCAAGCCCGAGAGCATATTGAGATACTCATTGATATGAGCTGTAGTCAGTACAGGCTGGAAGCTGGCTTTAGGCACATAACCCTTGACGGAGGGGTCATGAATCAAGGCATCGGGGTTATACAGCGTATTATAGCGCTTGATATCCGCAGAAGCCTGCTGTCGACTCAGCCCAAACCAGCTCATCAAACGATTGGTAACCAAACGACCTTCCCAGTAAGCAAGCAGCTCGATGGCTCGCATTCGTAGCAGGACTTCATGCTTATCTGTCGTCATATACCAATCAGTCAATAAATAAGATTTCTAAGATTACCCTACAGCAAATATACAGTAAACATTTTTGACGGTATTTTTAAAGCAATTGGATTTTTAGTCTAATCTCAGGGGAGCCATAATTTATTTGCTGTTTGCACCCATCCACATCAAATAATTATTTTCTTTACCCTGTGCATAAGCCCACTCAGCCACCTTACGTGAGCGTTCTTTATCGGTCAGAAATCCCAACACAGATATCCGATCCACAATAATCAAATCCTGTTCTTCATTACGCTCTAGCCACTTATGCAAAAACTCATCAGATGCGAGTAGATTACTTTTCTTAGAATTACAGCTTGAATCTGCCAACACGAAGTTATGACCTGTATCTGATGGATACATAGACCATGGAATGAAATGATCAACGGTGTAATTGCCATTGCGCATCGGTTTATTGCAGTAGAAGCATTTACAGTCCTGTAGCTCGACCAACACATTAGCCACAGCATTTAATTGGTTCCGACTCGGCTCAAACATGAATTGTTCAAGATTCGGCAACTGATTCAAAATAGGTGCATTGCTGCTGTTCTTACGGATATAGTCAATCCAACGTTTCTGACAAAGTTCTTCAATGATCTCACTGAACTGTCGTAAGCAAAACATGACTTGAGGCAAAAGGATGAGCTGCTTTCCACACCGATCAAGCTGATATAAAAACTCAAAATTTTGACCATTGATGTTTTGCAGATAACGGACTGGCATGTCTTTTACAGTGCGAGCGACATCTTTAACTAGCTTCAACCACACTAATGAGTCCCTTCTTAACAACCCTAAAGAAGAATAATTCTTTCGAAGCTGAATGATTCTATTCACAATGGCTGCTTGCCTACCATTATTCTGATTTAAGATGAGTTGGCCTTCATCATTAAAGGTATATGGCACTGCTTGCTTCCAATATAGCTCAATAAATTTTTCAGCAATATCCGTATATTCGATTGATAGACTCTCACCTGAATCTTTACCTTTTTCAATAGCTAATCGGCTTAGGCTAATCAGCAACGCAAATTTATAGGTGCTACTAAAACTACCCGACTGTAAAATCAGCTGAATATTTTTTAAGAACCTATCCAGAATATTTTCTATGCAAAAGTAGCCTTAAAAAGGCTAAATTAATGAACTGAAGGCTCGTATTTAGGTGCTTTTCACAGTTTTTCCAGAGCCTTCTGCATTTTTCTAACCAAGCAAATGATCTTTCCACAACCCAGCGTTGTGGAAT
>NZ_VOYP01000028.1:0-41888 GCF_013420235.1 Acinetobacter sp. YH01022
TCGCCTTCCTAATTCTTACCTGACATCTCTACGATGCCTTTTCCATAACGCTCACGACCGGGACTTTTGATCCAAGCCGCTTATGGTGGTTTGCTACCTGCTCCTGCAAGCCGATAGCGAGGGGCCATACCCTCATCTCTTACGCCGCTTGCTGCGGCACACTGAAGTCCTGCACCCACTAGATGTAATCCGAGAGTTAAAGCAATTTTAGGTAGAGATGGCAATAATGCTGTACCGACTGATGCAGACAATTCAATCAATTTTTTAACTTTTCTTTTAGTTCTTTTATCTTTATTTAAAATATTTGTAATTTCAGCGGTGATAACAAGAAATGGATCATCCAAATAATCATTTGCAAAGGCATCTAAATAAATGACGTTATGTTCTGTATTATTTAAATGTTTTGTCCAATGACATACGAACCACGTTTTACCTTCACCCCAACGTGCATCCAATGCCAACACAGCACCACACCGCAAACGATCAACATAATTTGTAAGCTGAATTCCTAAACGCTCACGATCCTAAAGATCACCCTCCCAAGCAGTTCCAATATTTTCAAAATTATCACGTTGCCAATTTAATTGATCTGTTTCATGCATTTTTTAATTCATTATTAATAAGTTACCACATTTATGATATGACAATTTTAAAGAACTGTTCACATCTATTTTTACAAATGGTTGCAAATAAGAAATCTGCTTACAATTTCCTCAGACTTTAGTTTTAAGCCCGCTAGTTTTTAAACAAAATCATGATAGATTAAATTATAAAATTGTTTTAGGGAATAAATTATCCCCATGAAATTACTAGGTTTTATTTTAATAGAAATACAGCTAGTATCATTTCAAACGTTTTTATTGAACAAGAAGTTCTAGTCTTAATACGATACATTTTAGTAAGGATTATAAGGAGAAATACACATGGCTTATCAAAATATCTTAGTCCCAGTTGACGGTTCAGAAACAGCTTATGCAGCAGTGGCTAAAGCAGCTGAGTTTGCTAAAGCATTTGGCAGTAAAATTACAGTAGTTCAAGTTTTAGCACTTGATCCGTATATCGCAGCAGAATACATTTCTGCTAGCCAAACCAATGACTTGATTGAACGTGCTCGTAATGCGATTGTTGATTCGCTAGCAGCAGCAAAGGCAAAATTCAATGAACAAGGCCTTGAAGTAGAAACTAAACTTCTTGAAGGACAAGTGATTCATCGTGAAATTGTGAGAGCTGCTGAAGATAGCCATGCTGATTTGATCATCATTGGTTCACATGGCCGTACAGGTCTGAAAAAACTGTTCCTGGGTAGCGTTGCTCAAAGTGTACTCGGAGAATCTCATATTCCGGTGCTGATTGTTCGCCAATAATATTCTCTTATATTTCCCATCTTTAACTAAAGGTGGGAAAATTTTATTCCGATAATCAATCTACCTACAGCTTTTATCAACTATTCATCCACTGATATTGTTTTAAATTAATTTTATCTCCAATCACCATTACCCCTTCTGCCACTAATTTTGATCGTTGAATACTTTCTCCGCTTTCATTTAATTTGCTTAGGCTAATTTTTCCTTGAGAGTTGATAACCCTATGCCAGGGAATATCCGCCGCTGAATCCAGATGCTTTAATACATAACCGACTAAACGTGCATGTTTGGGTAAACCTGCCATACGGGCAATCTGTCCATAACTGGCCACTTTAGCATATGGAATTAAGGCAACCACTTGCAGAATTTGACGCGCCAACTCATCACTGGAGCGACCTGAAGGTTCTGGCATACTAAGGTCCTTAAATCATCCCATTTAAAATTTCAAGCTATAAAAAAAGCCCGTTATGAGCTTCTTTTATTTGTGTTTTACACTTAGAAATTATCCGGACTTTCCAAACGTTTCACGACTTGCACCTTCTCTGGATTATGCATGACTGCAACACCATCTTCGGCTTTTTTATCAATTAAGGCATCCGGATTATATACGGTAATAGTTTCATTGCCGTTGGCATCTTCACCAACAATATACTGAAAGCCTTTGCGGTTCATTTTATGACACAAGCGTTGATACCAGCCCTTAAAACCCGTGGTTTCTTCATTGGGGTTATAATAAAAGGCATTCATGACCGCAGGTAAACCCAGTCCACAGACTACGCCGGAAAGTAAAACGGCAATAAAGGTATAGCCTACCAGGATACTGCTGTACTCACTGAGTTCAGGAATATTTGCTACCGCCAGAATCAAGGCAAGCGAGATTCCGCCACGCACCCCACCCCATGATAAAATTGCTAAACTACCATTATAGCTTTTGTTTCTAAAGTTCGGGAAAAATGCAAATGACAGATAGTTGGCAGCAAAGCGCGAAGCATGCAGAATCAGGAACGCCACAATCCCGCCCAGAATTAAACTAATGCTTAAATCCAGAATAAACAGTTCCAGACCAATCAAGGTGAACAAGAAGGAATTGATGATCCCTTCAACGGTATGCCAGAAATGGTTGACTTCACGAATTTCACGTTCTTGTAAAATTTCCTTCCACTTATTTCCTACCACCAAACCGCCAATCACACAGGCAATGGGTGCAGAGGCATGGGCAAATAAAGCCACCAAATATGAACCACAAGCCAGTAATGCGGTGGTTAAAATCAAAGATTCCATTTCGTGTTTGCCACGAAGCAATCTTAGAATGCCCAGACCAAAACCCCAGCCAATAATTATGGCCACTACAATCTCGTAAAGCAAAGTTTGCAACGTACCCACAATGGTAAAATGTTCACCCTGCAATACATATAATAAAGTCATGAATACGGCGATACACATGGCATCATTAAATAGTGATTCACCTTCCAGTTTAACCATGAGGTGATGCGGTGCACGTACCGAACTGAGTACACCTTTAATTCCGATCGGGTCGGTCGCACCCAATGCAGCACCTAACAGTAAAAGCACCAATAAATCGACATGCTTGCCAATCAGGAATTGATAGCCATATAAAGTGACACCAAAAAATACCGCACACAGTACCAGTGCAATACTGGCCAAAATACTGATCGGTTTCCAGTGGCTTTTTAAATCGGACACTTTAAATTTTAAAGCGGAAGAGGTCAGGATAAAACAGATCACGCCATTGATTAAAAAATCATAGAAATCAATATGACGAACTGCTTCTTCAATATTGTGAATATTAATGGTGATGAACTTGTTGCCACTGAGTAAACTGGCACCCCATTGTAAAATAAAGACAAAAATTGCCGAAACAATGGGTACACCTATCGCCTGTGGAAAACCTAAAATACGCTTATTAAAAATAGTCGTTGCAATTGAAAGCGCAAAAATAACTGTAAAGACCTGAAGAAAAAAGAAATTTCCCATTAAAGTTCCAATTTGAGCGATTGATTGGAATAAAGCGAACGCATCCCACCATTTCCAAATAAATATTTAATTCAATACTATTTATTCACCGAATCAGTTTAACCATTTTTTCTTTGACTCACAAAATAGTTAAGTTTTTTTACATATTTTTAGCAATGATTTAACATAGCCCAAGATCCATTTATTTAGTATCTCCTCATTTTTTTCATTTCTCTCTACATTAAGTTGAATTTAACCATGCATCAAACAGTTAAAACCATATTTCGGCTTTTTTTTGCAGGGATCATTTTTCTTATTACCTTGACTTTATTTTTGAGTATTTTTTCAAAAAGCCGAGAAATTATAAAAGCAGATCAAGCTTTTCAGTACGCCACGCAGATTTCCTTAAAATCTACACCTGACAAACCACTGGTGCTGGTCTCGAATAATCAACGCCCGGATCAGGCCATTTATATTGTGATTGCACAGAATGGTTATATTACCAAATTAAACTGCCAGCATTATCTGCAAGATATTTGTACAGATGAATATAACCAGTCCCATACCCGACAAATCCAGCAATTAGAGCTATTAAAAATAGGTCAGCAGCATTATATCCAGCAGGTTAATTATCAAGATAGTCGTACCCAAAAGCAGCAGCAATGGTCTTATTCTAAGCCGCAAATTCAGCAATTTTATCAAGCTGATATTTCAGATTTAAAATATCACCTGTTTAGTATGGCACTGTTTGCATTGGCAGCACTGTATGTGTCTATTCGAATTATCCGGAACTTTAAACAGTTTATTCATGGTTAACAAAAAAAGAGGATTTAATATCCTCTTTTTTTAATGCTTCATTACTATTTAAATGGCTTGATTAAAAGTATCACAATCATTGATATTCCCCGATTTCAACCCGGTTTCAAACCATTTCATGCGCTGCTGGCTGCTGCCATGGGTAAAACTATCAGGTACCACCTGCCCGGTCGCACGTTTCTGTAAATAGTCATCACCAATCTTATGCGCTGCATCCATGGCTTCTTCAATATCGCCCTGCTCCAGAAACTGGGTGCGTTGCTGGTTGTGATACGCCCAAATCCCGGCAAAACAGTCTGCCTGTAATTCCTGACGTACAGAAAGCTGATTGCCTTGCACTTCACTCGATTGGGCACGGGCTTTTTGCACTTGTGCTGAAATACCTAACAGCGTTTGCAGATGATGTCCTACTTCATGAGCCACCACATAAGCCTGGGCAAAATCACCGGCCTGATCCTGGCGGGACAATTCCGTGCTGTTTTGCTCACCGGATATACCCATTTGCTGACGCATATCTTTAAAGAAAGCCGTATCGATATACACTTTCTGATCCGAAGGACAATAGAAAGGCCCCATGGCAGATTGTGCGGTACCACAGCCCGAATCCACCACCCTATTAAACATCACCAGTTTAGGCGCGACATACTGCGCATTAAGCTGCTGCTGGAACACTTGGCTCCAGGTATCTTCGGTATCTGCCAATACCGTACCGACAAAATCCATGGCTTCCTGCTGTTCCGGGCTTGGATTCTCCAAACCTCTGGTTTCAGCCGGTTGTGATTGTGAAGTGACCTGTTTGGTGGCCTGATAAGCCTGTTGAGGATCGACTCCAAAAAATTTCCAGGCCACGAATGCGACGACCAGCCCCAAGATACTAATCCCACCTGCTTTAGCTCCGCCACCACCACGACGGTCTTCTACATTGCTACTGATTCGACGTCCTTTCCAGCGCATAGTGCTTTTCCTTAGAATTAGCTCAATCTATTTTAGCGAGCTTTTTCATCATTAAGCCTGTTTTGACTTGGACTTCATCTTCTGAATAACGCTAACCATAATTAAAACCAACAATCCAGCAACAAAACCAATCCCCAGATTAATTAAGGTCGGAGTCACTGCGCCAATAATATTGCCCATTGTAGGAAGGTGTTGTACATAATCGACCGAGTCTTCGGTCACATGATGGAACAATGGAATGGTATGGGTAATAATTCCGCCACCCACTAGGAACATGGCAATGGTTCCGACAATGGTCAAAGTTTTCATCAGTTTTGGGGCAAACGCCAGCAAACCGCGTCCCACAGTTTGCTTGAAACCCGATGCCTGCTTGGTTAAGTACAATCCCAGATCATCAATTTTGACAATCATGGCGACAAAACCATACACCCCAATAGTCATGATAATCGCAATAGCTGACAGCACCATCACCTTAGTACCAAAAGCAGCTGTTGCAACGGTACCCAATGAAATCACCACAATTTCAGCAGACAAAATAAAATCGGTACGAATCGCCCCTTTGATTTTTTCTTTCTCGAACTTGGCCAAATCAGTTTCAATGGCATTGAATTCTGCTTCAGCCGCTTCTTCCGTCGTGGCTTTTTTGTGCTGCACACTGTGCAGCACTTTTTCTACCCCTTCATAACACAGGAACAGACCACCAATCATCAATAACGGATTGATGAGCCACGGCGCGATCACACTAATCAGTAACGCCAGAGGCACCAGAATGAGCTTATTCACAAAAGAGCCTTTGGCAACACCCCAAACCACAGGCAGCTCACGCTCTGCACGCACGCCACTCACCTGTTGAGCATTGAGTGCCAGATCATCACCCAATACGCCTGCGGTTTTTTTTGCCGCCATTTTACTCATGACAGCAACGTCGTCTAAAACAGTTGCAATATCATCTAATAATATTAATAAACTACTCGCCATTCCTGTTATCCCTAAAGGTTCTATCGGCTATTTTAAAGAGAAAGATTCAAAAAAACTGTATCCACATCATTAAATTGTTCTTATTTTTTCAATGATCTGTTTTTATAGTGCCTGACATTCAAAAACATTATGCCGTACAATAAGGCAATACATCAGCATATAAGTATGTAGTGTTCACTACTTTGGAATAGAGAGATAATGAGTAATCAAGACAATCGTCCTGTTATTTTGACTGGCGACCGCCCAACCGGACAACTTCATTTAGGTCATTTTGTAGGTTCTTTACGTTCACGCGTAGGTTTACAGGATTCTCACCATCAACATCTCCTTCTTGCTGATGCCCAAGCTTTAACCGACAATGCCGATAACTTTGAAAAAGTACGCCGTAATATTATTGAAGTGGCAACAGATTATTTGGCTGTAGGTATTGACCCGACCAAAACCACCATCTGTGTTCAGTCCTGCTTGCCAGCACTGAATGAACTGACCATGTTGTATTTAAACTTTGTCACTGTATCTCGTTTAGAGCGCAACCCGACCATTAAATCTGAAATTCAGATGCGCGGCTTTGAGCGCGATATTCCGGCAGGTTTCCTGTGTTACCCTGTAGCACAAGCCGCTGACATTACAGCATTTAAAGCCACTGTCGTACCTGTGGGCGAAGACCAAATTCCAATGATCGAACAGACCAACGAAATCGTGCGTCGTTTAAACCGTCAGATTGGTCATGAGATTTTACCTGAATGTAAGGCACTGCTGTCTAATGTTGGTCGTTTACCAGGTTTCGACGGTAAAGCAAAAATGTCGAAGTCTTTGGGCAATACCATTGTGCTGGATGCATCTGACAAGGACATCAAAAAAGCTGTGAATGCCATGTATACCGATCCAAATCATTTGCGTATTGAAGATCCAGGTCAGGTGGAAGGCAACGTGGTATTTACTTACCTAGATGCATTTGATACCAACAAAGAAGAGCTGGAAGAGTTAAAAGCACATTATCGACGTGGCGGTTTGGGCGATGGTACGGTGAAAAAACGTCTTGAAGGCATTTTGAAAGAACTGATTGGCCCTATTCGTGAACGTCGTATGGAATTACAGAAAGATCCTGACTACATCATGGATATTCTAAAAACCGGGACTGACAAGTGCCGTGATATTACCCAGCAAACCCTTGATGAAGTGAAAGCAGGACTTGGCGTTTTCCACTTCTAAACACTGTATATTTTTAAAAGCCCTTCTTTTCTAGAGGGGCTTTTTTATAGCTAAAAAATGAGTAATCAATCACACTAACCCAGAGTGATTAACCTGAATTAACACAACTTAACTGAAAGCATCATGAAATGACTCAGCCTTCATTTTAAGATGTCTTAAATGCTTAGAGCTACCCCTAGTTCTAACATTCTCCTTAACCGAACTGTGCAAACAGATTCGTTGTTCTACGCAATGATCACCCCAATCATTGCGTATTTTTTTGCCTGATTTTCAAGCCATCATAAGTTTCAGGCAATAAAAAACCCGCACTGAGCGGGTTCTTTTCATTCACAATTTATGCATGTTTATGACGCATATGCGGGAACAAAATCACGTCACGGATACTTGGTGCATTGGCAAAAATCATCACTAAACGGTCAATACCAATACCCTCGCCTGCTGTAGGAGGAAGACCGTATTCAAGGGCTTCAATGAAGTCTGCATCGAAGTGCATCGCCTCATCATCGCCGGCATCTTTTTCAGCAACCTGTGCCTGAAATCGCTCTGCCTGGTCAATCGGGTCATTTAATTCCGAGAAACCATTGGCCAATTCACGACCACCGATGAAGAATTCAAAACGGTCAGTAATGTGCGGATTTTCATCATTACGGCGCGCCAATGGAGAAGTTTCCGCTGGATATTCGGTAATGAATGTCGGTTGACGCAGTTTGGTTTCCACCGTTTCTTCAAATACGATGGTTTGCAGTTTACCTAGGCCAAAACCAGGTTTCACCTGTTCTTTCAATTCTTCCTGAATGAATTTCGCCAGGAATTCACGGTCAGATACATTTTCAGGTGTAAATTGCGGGTTGTGTTCCAGAATGGCATCAAACATGGAAATTTTCTTGAATGGACCCTTGAAGCTATACACTTCTTCACCATAAGGAACGTCTGTCGTACCCAGGATATCTAGCGCCAGTTTCTCAAGCATATTTTCAGTTAAAGCCATCAAGTCTTTATAGTCTGCATAAGCCTGATAGAATTCAATCATGGTGAATTCCGGGTTATGACGGGTTGAAACCCCTTCATTACGGAAGTTACGGTTAATCTCGAACACCCGCTCAAAACCACCTACCACCAAACGTTTCAGGTAAAGCTCAGGTGCAATACGCAAGAATAACGGCATATCTAAGGCATTATGATGCGTTTCAAACGGACGCGCAGAAGCACCGCCTGGAATTACATGCATCATTGGCGTTTCCACTTCCATGAAGCGTTCATTGCTTAAATAGGCACGAATCCCAGAAACCACTTTGGCACGAATTTCAAAGGTTTTACGGGTTTCTTCGTTTACGATTAAATCCAAATAACGTTTACGGTATTTGACTTCTGTATCAGTTAAGCCATGGAATTTGTCTGGAAGTGGACGCAGTGACTTGGTTAAAAGTTCAAATTTCTCGATGTGTACATACAGGTCACCTTTACCGGAACGGCCGATATAACCTTCAACTGCAATGATATCGCCCAGGTCCAGGCTCTTGATGGTTTCCAGTACTTCAGGTGCAAGTTCTTTACGTGCAACATAAAGCTGAATACGGCCAGTCATGTCCTGGATCACAATGAATGACCCGCGGTTCAACATCACGCGACCAGCCACTTTTACATGGACGTGTTCGCCAGCTTCAATTTCTTCTTTAGATTTTTCAGCAAATTGGTCTTGTAAATCTTGTGCATAGTGCTCACGCTTAAACGCGTTTGGCCATGGACTAATACCAGTTTCTTTTGCGTGGTCTTGAATCTGCTTTAACTTGGCATGACGCTGTGCAATTAAATCGTTTTCGGAAATGTGTGGTTCAGAAGTCGATTGAGCGTTATGTTGCGTCATCTCTGCCTCGAATATGTGTAAAAAACGGAAGTTGCATAGCATAGCAGATTTAGTGCAAATTTCGAATGTCTTATTGCTATACAAATGCACTGATTTGCTAAAAGCCGGGTTCTTTACTTCATCTGGCTAGGCTTCGGTAAGCTGTTTAACAGTCTCATAACCCTTTTAAACCCGTTTTCCATCATTTCCCGATAGCCTTTAGACCTACCTACATTCACCCTGAGTATGTTTTTTCCATCTATCTGCTCCAGAACATATTTCTCTAAAGCACCCTTCCATTTTTTAACTTCTTCACCTTCCAAATCTTCAATACTCTCTCAAACCCTAGCTAAATGTTTAAAGATCACCACTTTCAACTCTTCCAAACGCTCAATCGTAGCAACCATACCGTTGCCGTAGGTTCATTGGCTATAGCTAAGGATGCCATATACCTGCCGTACTTTTTAAGGTAAGGCTGCAATTAAAATTGCATAACTCAATGTTTCAATAGCGTGGCCAACTCTCCAAAACATGCTGTCCATGAAAGTAGAGAAACCATTTTTTACACCATCGCTACATTTTGTTATTGAATACTGAGTTGAACAATAAATCACACCAAGCATTTATTTTTAATAAATAATTTATTTTTAAATTAAGTTTATTAGATTGATCTGAAATACACCTTAGACCAAAAGCTAACTTCTTTGTTCAGCCAAGTCACTTACAATAGATTCAAGAAAAATAGTTGAAAAGTAATCTATTCGACTGTGTCTATCTTTGTGAATAAAGAAAGTATGAACTAAAAAAATGACGACATGCCCTTTAAAAATCCTATTTTTGCATGGACTCGATTCTTCGCGTGAATCAGCCAGATTCCATGCTATTAACGCCGATCATAAATATTGTATCGATGTAGATTATCGCAACCTGAATTTTCAAACCGTCGCTAACTTTTACCGGGAAATTATTGCCAAAATTCAACCGGAAATTCTGATTGGCCATAGCTTGGGGGCTTACTGGGCCTTAAAAATGTCAGTCCTATACAAAATTCCGGCGATTATTGCCAATCCCAGCCTAAGCCCAGACTTTCGTGCTGATTATCCACCTATTAGCGAAGATGATCTGGAACATGATATTGCACAAATTGCCTATCTGGAATTAGGCGATGAAGAACTGGATATGTATGCTGTACAACAGCAACTCGAACCCTATATGCAGGTTCAGGCCGTCGAAGGTGGACATCATCGTTTAGCCAGTCCAGAAAATATCAATGGACTGCTTCAGCATATGCAGACATATTTTCTGAAAAAATAAAAAAGCCTTGGAATAACCAAGGCTTTTTTCACATGCTTTAATCAAGCAACAGCTTGTTCTGGTTGAGATTTTTCATCTAATACCGACCAAATATCTAAGCCGAGGTCATTATGCAAATCTGGCAAATCCAGAAAAACACTAGCCCCTAAAACTTCATGCTTGCATTTATTCACTAACTGTTTAACTGCTTTTAGCGTACCGCCAGTGGCTAACACATCATCTACGATAATGATTTTTTGCGCTTGAACATCAGCCGACATTTCCAGACGGTCCATGCCATATTCCAGACTATAACCGACACCAACCACTGGTGGCGGTAATTTTCCTGCCTTACGAACCAGCAATAAACCTTTGCCCAAACGTTGCGCCAATAAACTTGCAAGTACAAAACCGCGCGCTTCAACTGCAACAAAACTGTCGACTTCTGCCAATTTTTCAGCAGGAATACTGGCAACTAAAGCGTCAGTTAATAACTCAATGTTTCCCATAAATAATGGAGTCAAGTCATAAAAACAAATACCTGGTTTAGGGAAATCCTGGACCGTACGAATGTTAGACCACAAAGTTGTAGACAGATTGCTCATGGGAGAAAAGTATTTTAAAAGAGAATATATGAATTTTAACGCTTTATTAGGCCTATGACCAGTCAGCGCTTACTTTTAAACCATAATAAAAATAATCACAAAATTATAACTTACTGATTTAGTTATTTAATTTTTTAAATAAATAATAGGTATAGATTTATCTAATCATAGAATAACAAATACAGGTTTTTTTTTCTGCACGACCTTAGTCTAAAAAGACCACTTATCCACTTTGACTACGCTGGGATCCAAAATCTTGTTTGTCGCACTGCTTAAAAAGAAAAGTTAATTTATATTGCTCCACTTCTGCCTATTTTCATGCTTTAAAGACCAGTTTTGTTCTTCTCAGCAATTCTGGTTTCAATTTCTGTCCTTAAACTCCGATATTTGCTTTACATTGTAGATAGAACTGCGTAAAAATTTGCTTGAATGTGTACATTGAAAGTCATATCAATAGAGTCACACGGTATATGGAATATTACTGACCGCATATTTTTGAAAAGTCAGTGTTTTGGAGAGTCAAATGAAGAAATATCAATGCATCGTTTGTGGATGGATTTATGACGAAGCTGAAGGTTGGCCACAAGATGGGATTGTCGCAGGGACCAAATGGGAAGACATCCCGGATGACTGGACCTGCCCGGACTGTGGTGTATCAAAAGTTGATTTCGAAATGGTAGAAGTCTGATTATTGATACAAAAGACCATAGTGAATGGTCTTTTTTTATGTCTTATTAAAGAAAAACAGTCTGGAGAATAATATGCATCCTATCGTCATCATTGGTTCTGGTATGGCCGGCTATACCGCAGCACGTGAATTTCGCAAGCTTAATCCCGAGCATGAGCTGGTCATGATCTGTGCAGATGATGCGGTAAACTATGCCAAACCGACACTTTCCAATGCTTTAGCTGGGAACAAGGCACCTGAACAAATTGCTTTAGGCGATGCAGCTAAAATGGCAACGCAACTGAATATGCGTATTGAAGCCCATACCTGGGTCAAAGAAATTCAAGCAGCCCAACATCAGCTTATTTTAGAAAAAGATGGTCAGCAAAGTACTCAGCCTTATGCCAAGCTGGTTCTTGCAGTGGGTGCTCATCCTGTTCGCGTAGCGATTGCAGGCGATGGCAGTGATGATATTCATGTCGTCAATAATTTAGAGGACTACAAGGCATTCCGTAAAAATCTGGATCAACATCACGATAAACGTGTGGTGATTTTAGGTGCCGGTCTGATTGGCTGTGAATTTGCCAATGACTTGCAAAACACAGACCATCAAGTGACTGTGATTGATTTGGCTCCTCAACCTTTGGGACGCTTATTACCCGCCCATGTTGCAACGTCTTTCCAGGAAAAACTTGAGGATACCGGTATTCACTTCGTTCTGGGCACCACGGTTGAAAAAGTCATCAAAGTGGAACAAGGCGATTATCAAATCACGTTAGCCAATGGTCAGTCTGTGATTGCCGACATTGTACTTTCTGCGATTGGTTTACACCCGAATCTGGAGTTAGCAAAAGCTGCTGATATTCATTGCAGTCGCGGTATTTTGACCAATAGCCATCTGGAAACCAACCAGGCAGATATTTATGCCATTGGGGACTGCGCCGAAGTCAATGGTTTGCTGCTGCCATATGTCATGCCAATTATGCAACAGGCACGTGCCTTAGCCAAAACCTTGAATGGTGAAAAAACCCATGTGCATTACCCGGCAATGCCGGTTGCAGTAAAAACACCTGCTGCACCACTGACAGTACTTCCTGCACCTGTGGACGTTGATGTAAACTGGGAAACAGAAGAACTCGAAGATGGAATGATTGCTAAAGCCATCGATAGTGAAAATACCTTACGTGGTTTTGTCTTGTTGGGACCAAGTGCTGCCAAACAGCGTTTGATTCTCACCAAACTGGTGCCGGACTTGATTCCTGCTGCAGTTTAAGGTTTTAATACCAAGGACATTTTTTCAGCAAAATGTCCTTTTTTAGGAAAATAACAATGGATAGCGCACTCAGTTTTACGGGTTCTCCCTATACATCTTTTATGCATGAAACCAAAGTCAATTTAGGTAATGGCGTTGAACTTCATGTGGAAATGGGTGGAAACCCGGAACATCCTGCCATCATGCTGATTATGGGTCTGGGTGCGCAAATGTTGTTTTGGCCTGATTTTTTCTGCAAATCCCTGATTGACCAAGGTTATCGCGTAATTCGTTTTGACAACCGCGATATTGGCTTGTCTTCCAAAATTCGTCATTCTGGTCCACGTCTCAACACATTGAAATTGATGGGACGTTTTGCCTTAGGCTTACAAAATCAAGGTGCGCCATATAACTTATATGATATGGCAGAAGATGCAGCACTACTGATTGATCGTTTGGGTCTGCAACAAGTCTCGGTCATTGGCGCTTCCATGGGGGGCATGATTGCACAAATTCTGGCAGCAAAACATCCACAAAAAGTCAGTAATCTGGGCCTGATGTTTACCAGTAACAATCAGCCTTTATTACCACCGCCTTTTCCCAAACAACTGTTTAGCCTGATTGGCAGACCAGAATCGACTGATGAAGAAGGCATTGTGAACCATAGCGTGAAGGTATTTAACATTATTGGCTCATCTGGATATATCAATCAACTGGAAATTATTCAGACAGCACGCAAATTATATCAACGAAGTTACTATCCAGCGGGTGTACTTCAACAGTTTTTAGCAATATTATGTACAGGTTCTTTGCTACAATTGGGTAAGCAAATTCAGCAACCTACCCTCGTGGTACATGGCTCTCGTGATCGTTTATTGCCACCGAGTCATGGCAAAGCAGTTGCAAAGGCAATTACTGATGCTAAGTTTGAATTAATTGAGGGAATGGGGCATGATATCCCACCGCATTTTATTCCATATCTGAGCGGATTATTTGCTGATCACTTTAAATCAAAACATTAGGACACTATGGCTGCATTACCCTCTTTAAGACAGCTGTCATACCTCGTTACACTGTCTGAAACGCTGCATTTTACTGAAGCTGCGCGCCGTTCATTTGTGACCCAGTCAACCTTGTCTGGCGGGATCATGGAGTTAGAGCGCTTGCTAGGTGGAGTACTTGTTGAACGCGATCGCCAAAATGTACGTTTAACTCCGCTTGGTGAACAGGTTGTTGCACGAGCCCGTGTTCTTTTGGCAGATGCCCAAGACCTGATGCGTTTAAGTCGTGAAATGAGCGAACCTTTAACAGGTGATCTACATTTAGGGATTATTCCCACAATTGCACCTTTTATTCTGTCGCAACTGCTAGATGAAGTGCATAAACAACTTCCTAAAATTCAGCTGCACTTGCACGAAGCACAAAGTGAAAAAATTGTCGAAAAACTCGAACATGGTAATTTGGACATGATCGTGTTGGCATTGCCTTTTGACACACGTGGCTTAAAAGTTGCAGAAATTGCAAAAGAAAATCTGTATCTGGTTTACCATAAAGCGGATCAGAATGCGCAGAATGCCCGCAGTTTGGATGATCTGGATTTATCGCGCTTAGTATTACTTGAAGAAGGTCATTGTTTACGCAACCATGTGTTAAGTGCCTGTCCAATTGGTGAACGCAAAAATGATCATCGCTTAAAAGCAAGTTCATTACCGACACTAATAGAAATGGTTTGTTCAGACTTAGGCTTTACCCTGCTTCCTGAAATTGCGATTCATAACCATATGATTAAAGCCAATTCAGACTTGGTGGTGAAACCTATAGAGGCAGCGCCAAGCCGTACTCTTGCCCTGGTGACACGTAAAAGTACCCCATTGCAAAGCGAGTTTGATGTCCTGTTACAAATCTTGCAAAAAATCACCCAGACTCTTCATTAAAAGATTCAATCTATTAAAAGGAGCAACTGCTCCTTTTTTTATACTTAATGTAAAGTATGCAGGCTCATTTTTTTAATCAAATGCCTTATTTTCTTCATAAAAAAATGCTTAGCACGCGGATAAACCTTAATTAAAACAAATGGACAACTTCTCATACATAGGGATAAACAGAGAAAGTTACATTCAAGAAATTACTCACTTCTGAATTGCAAACACCATCAAAAGTGAGCAATTCCAGGCAACCATTCAACTACTTTATATACTTGATAATAGGTATTTTATGTTTCATTTAAAAATGAAAGGTAAAAAATAGCTTATCCACCCAGATAAGCCATGTAAGGTAAAATATTTCCATTACTCTGATTGTAATAGAAATATTATAGCCCTTGGAGTTGAAATAGGATTGTTGAGTCAACCCAAACAAAAAGCACTGTTATGCTATAAGCTAAATATCACTTCTAATATCCCTATAATTGGGTATTTTTCATCATTTATAAGAATACCTGTACTTTGCACAAGAAAATAACTCAACCACAAATAAGTCAAAATAAAATAATTTATATCTAAATATTCTTTACTGTACAGAGACTTAAATTTACTTTTATTTTATAAATTCACCAGTTTCAGGAATAGCTGTTTGTTTATTTTTATCACCAAGTAACCAAATAAAATATACCACCACTGTGAGTACAAGCTTGTTAGTGAACTGCTATTAGCCGTTTCTATCATGATGATAGAAGATCAACCCTTTTTTTAATCATTCATTAGAAAAACAATATTAAAAATATCTACAGAAAAATTGCCAGCGTAGAACCTTTATTTTTTAAGTTGAGGATGATTTATTGGGAATAATTTATGAATAAATCAATCAAATCAAGGAATCCAAAGACTCCTTGATTTGAGATGGGGACACTATTGTGGATTATTTGATCATCTCTAATAATATACGCTGTGCATTATGTGCTTCTTGCCCTTCAGCAACTTGCGCACGTAACCATGTACCATCACTTTGCAGTAACCACGCTTGCTGATTATCCTTTAAATAATTCAGTAAACCTTGCTGATAAATGCGTTTTTTCAATGCTGCATCTTCAATCGGGAAACAGGCTTCCACACGATTGAACAGGTTTCGATCCATCCAGTCTGCACTTGAACAGTAAATCCGGCTATCTCCTCCGTTCAAGAAGTAATAGACACGGGTATGCTCAAGGAAACGTCCAACAATGGAACGTACCCGAATATTTTCAGACAGATCAGGTAAACCGGGACGCAGGCAGCAGATTGAACGGATAATCAGATCAATTTGTACACCGGCTTGCGATGCTTCATATAATTTATTGATCAGTTGCATTTCCGTTAAGGCATTCACCTTGACAATAATTTGCGCAGGCTTGCCGGCTTTGGCATTGGCAATTTCATCATCAATAAAATTAATCAGCTGAGCATGCAAGGTAAAAGGAGCATGCAATAACTTTTTCAGTTTTGCCATTTTCCCCATACCGGTTAATTCCTGGAAAATGCGGTGCACATCTTCACAAAGCTCTTTGTCTGTGGTCAGCAAACCATAGTCAGTATAAATACGGGCATTACCAGCATGGTAGTTACCGGTACCTAAATGTACATAACGCACCAGCTTATTATTTTCACGGCGTACCACCAGAATCATTTTGGCATGGGTTTTATAACCGACAATGCCATACACGACGACTGCTCCAGCTTCTTGCAGTACATTCGCTACTTCAATATTGGATTCTTCATCGAAACGGGCACGGAGTTCAATTACCGCTGTCACTTCCTTGCCATTACGTGCTGCTTCCGCCAAGACCTGAACAATTTCAGAATCCGGACCACTGCGATATAGCGTTTGCTTGATGGCTAAAACTTGTGGATCACGTGCCGCTTCACGTAACAAGTTAATGACTGGGGCAAAAGATTCAAACGGATGATGGAGTAGAATGTCCTGCTTCTGCATGGCAGAAAAAATATTTTCAGACTTTCTCAGCACTTTCGGAATAATAGGCGTATGTGAATCATAGCGTAAATGTGGACGCTTAAAATTGGACAATAACCGTGCCAAGTTAACCGGGCCATCAACCTTATACAGTTGCTCTTCTTCCAGATCAAACTCATCCAGCAAATAGTCATAAATATGTTTCGGGCAATTATGAGTCACTTCCAGACGTACCGCACGACCAAAACGACGCGAGTTCAATTCGCCTTTTAAGGCCTTGGCCAAATCTTCCACATCTTCGTTTAAAGCGAGATCGGCATTTCGGGTGACACGGAACTGGTAACAGCCGGTTGCTGTCATGCCCGGGAACAGGTCTGAAACATGCTCATGAATAATCGCAGACAGCATCACATGATGCTCTTTCCCGCCAGTAAGTTCATCCGGCAAGCGCACGACACGGGGCAATGAACGCGGTGCAGGCACTACGGCCAAATCAATCTGACGGCCAAAAGCATCTTTACCTTCCAGAGTCACAATAAAGTTGAGGCTTTTATTGACTAGCCGTGGAAAAGGATGCGCCGGATCAAGACTGATTGGCGTCAGTACCGGCGCCACCTGCTCCTGAAAATATTTTTTGATCCAAGCCGACTGTGCCGGAGTTAATTCGCCGCGACGCAAGAAACAGATGTCTTCTTCACGCAGTTTAGGCAAAATTTGTTCATTTAAAATACGGTATTGGCGGTCAATTGCCTCATGCGTGGTTTTGGAAATAATATCCAGCACCTGCTTCGGAGTTAAACCGTCTGGACTACGACTTTCATTACCCAAGTCCAGTTGCTCCATCACGCCGGCAACGCGAATTTCAAAAAATTCGTCCAGATTACGCGAGAAAATCAGTAGGAAATTCATCCGGTCAAGCAAAGGATGTAAAGGATCGACCGCTTGTTCCAATACCCGCAAATGGAAGTCGAGAATAGAAAGCTCACGATTAATGTAGCGATCATTATATGTATATTCTATTTGCGCCGGAGTCGTATTAGCAGCCGTATTCATACCCTAACCTATGATTATTCGAAAGTAGTCCGTATCTTCATAAGTATGCTTCAAATTTATGACAATTTCATAAAAAAAAGCCCAAATCACTGGGCTTTTTGAAAATAAATCCTAAATTAGGGAATATGGCTATAACGCATATATTTTTGAATCATGCGTTTACGATATTGTAATTTTTTATCATGTTGATGATCTTGATAATATTTAGGGTTAGGTAAAATGGCTGCTAAGAATGCCGCCTGTTCACGACTCAGGCTTCGCGCACTTTTGCCAAAATAATGCTGGGTAGCGGCTTCTATGCCATAGATATTGTCACCAAATTCTACCGAGTTGAGATAGACTTCCAGAATGCGCTGTTTTGACCACATGCGTTCCATCATCCAGGTGGCAACCGCTTCCTGTCCTTTACGCAGGAAGGAACGCTTATTGTATAAAAACAGGTTTTTGGCCAGTTGCTGGGAAATGGTTGAACCGCCTGCGACCACTTTACCCTTGTCTTTGTTACGTTCTAAGGCGAACTGCATGCCTTCCCAGTCGAAACCTTTATGCTGCAAAAACTTTCCATCTTCCGCAGCAACCACGGCATGTTTCATATAATCACTGATCTGATCATAATCACGCCACTCATGTTTAATCGGTTTCGAAGGTTCGGACCAATAATCCAGACGCATCATCATGGTGGTATCCACCGGATGGGTGCGCCACCACAGCAAACTTGAAAAAATCCACAGTTGAACCAAAAGCACCAGACTGACAAGTATTAACAAACTACGAACAATAAAAGCTTTCATGTCAGTGAGTTACTCCAAAAATCTGTTTTTTTTCGTGCTAAGCTGGATGCTGAATATAGCAAAGATTATAAAAGAATAGCATGGCCGAACTTTCTCCCCCTCCCATTCGAACTAAACCCGAGGTTCATCTTTGGTGGCTAACGGCAGTTTTTATTGCCATCAATGTCGGTTTATTTCTCTGGCAAGTCCTGAGTGGAGTCAATATTACGACTCCAAGTCTGGTCGATGCGATTCATTGGGGTGCTGATTATGCACCTTTAACCTTTTTAGAGGAACCCACTCGCCTGTTTACAAGCATGTTTTTTCATTTTGGCCTGATCCATTTAATGCTAAACATGTGGGCACTGTATATTTTTGGCAGTGTGGCTGAACAGCTGTTAGGCCGGTTTTATTATCTGGGACTTTATATTCTTGCCGGTCTGATGGGCAGTTTACTCAGTGGTTTCATTGATATTCAAAATACCTTTGCACTCTTGCAAAGCAATGATCCTAAGTTTCTTCCCACCGTCAGTGCCGGTGCATCGGGTGCCGTGATGGGTATTGGCAGTGCATTGACTATTTTATCCCTACTCCCCCTATTACCGAAACAACGTTTTATTCTAGATAAAAAAAGCCTGCTGATGATTATGGGCATCAATTTGTTGATTGGCTTTACCATCGCCGGAATTAACAATGCCGCACATATTGGCGGCATGTTGATGGGTGCGGTGCTGACAGCAATCTGGTATGTGGGACAAAGAATACATAAACCGAATTTGGCTTTTGTAGTAGGCATGGCAGTAGGCATCATCAGCTGTTATTTGCTGTATGCTTACTGCATGCAGCAAGTGCAGATTCTGGAACCAGTCTGGCGGCAAATATTAGCCGCTATGCGGGCACAACTGCATTTTTAATGCCCTGAATTTTGTCTACTGAAGATGAATCTGCTATTGATTCATCTCACGTAAACTTTGCAGTGGCGGAATATCACACAGATAACTCAAACGATAACGTCCAATCAGCGCGCACAGTAGCGTCATCAGTATGGGTAAAATCAGCCAGATTTGCCAATGGGGCTGAATCAGCAGATTCATTTTATAACTGGCAATGGCGCTGATGACTTCGGCAAACAGGCAAGATACGATTCCTGCCATGAATCCCATAAAACCAATTTCCAGGGTCATCATCTGCTTAAGTTTTTGTTTGGAACTGCCGAATGAACGTAGCAAAGCCACTTCACGTTTACGCTCATCCATCAACAGGTTTAAACAGGCTATTAACACCAGAATACCCGAAACACTGACCAACAGTGCCAGAATGGTAACAATTTGTACAAGGACATTCACCAGACGTTTGACCTCATCCAGAATCTGGCTAACATCAATAAAAACGGTGTTAGAGAATTGCTGAATCAGCGCAACCATCTGGTTTTTATCCTGTTCCGGTACATAAAAACTGCCTAAATAGCTACCCGCATTTTCATCCATAGTTTTGGGGGCGAAAATAAAGAAAAAATTCGGACTAAAGCTTTCCCATTCCACACTGCGCAAGTTCACTACTTTGGCCTGAATCAATCCTTCAGGCAGGCTGAAAGTCAACCGATCGCCGATTTTGATGCCCAATTCCTCTGCAATTTTGGCTTCAACCGACACCTCACCAGGATGTTTCAAGGCTGCTGTGCCCTGCACAATGATATTGTCAGCCGGATATTCGGTGGTTTGAGTTAAATTCAGTTCACGGCGTAAAGAATTGTTGCTTTTGACCAGATCTGCTGCAAAGGGCTGATCATTCTTCGCCACCAATCGGCCACGAATATTGGGATATAAAGGCGTACTTGGCCATCCATGTTGCTTAATCTGAGCTTTAAAGGCTGGCATATCAAACGGTGGCAGGCCATAAACAAACTGATTCGGTGTGCCTGCAGGCAATTGCTGCTGCCAACGTTCCAGCAAATCTGTCCGCAACACGGTTAACACTGTCATCAGACTCAGGCCCAGTGCCAGAGCAGTAATTTGAAAAGCTGTTTGATACGGCACCCGCACATAGGCTGAAATTGCCCCTTTCAGGTTTTTGATGAACTTTAAACAGCCCCAGATCAATACATAGAGCAGTGTACACAGCAGTACAATCGCCCCCATTACCCAAGCAGTGAGCAAGATATTTTCTGTCAATACGATACTGAACAGGGCCAAGCTGGCTGTGCCCATGATTAACATCCAGAGCATGGATTGTACTGACTTTTCTTGCTGGCGAATGACCCGAATCGGCGGGGTATTGAGCAATTGCCATAAGCTGGGCACAATGAATCCCAATAGCACCACTGCGCTGGTCAGCATGGCAATCGGTAATGGTCCCAGCAGCATCTCTCCTGCTGAAAATACAATCTGTAAATTTGGAATCAGTTGCAGCATCAATTGCAGCAAACCGTAACCCAAAGCGACACCCACCAGACTGCCAATCAGCATGGCGACCAGCAAAACCACGGCCAGCAAGGTAAGATAGGCATTGAGAATCTGTCCTCGTGTCGCACCGATACAACGCATCAATGCAATATTGTCCTGATTTTGTTGTACATAACGCTGGCTGGTCAGAGCAATCGCAATCCCGCACAGCAAAATGGTCAAGATATTGCTCAGTTGCAGGAAGGTATCCAGATTGGCAATCGGTTTCATTAAACGACTATTGCTTTCGCTGGCATTTCTTAACCTGAGACTATTCTGCTCATCCTGTGTTGGTGCATCGAGTGCTGTTTTCGGCAAGGTCGCGTGCTGCTGTTGCTTAAAATCTTGTTCAAACTGCTTGGTTTGCTCGGGATCACCCGCCATTAACAAACGATACTCGGCACGGCTCCCCACCTGAATGGCATTGGTTTTGGCTACATCATTACGGGAAATAATCACCGTCGGTGAAAAACCAGAAAAACCCATTTCCTGATTGGAATCATACACAATTTTTGCCGTGACCTTAAACTGTCCATCCGCGATATTGACCCTATCACCCAATTTAACATGCAATAAATCCATGGCACGTGGGCTCATCCAGACCTCACCGGACTGGATGGTTTGGGCCTGGGGCAGCACCTGAAACTCGCCGCGTAAGGGAAATGCCTGATCGATGGCTTTGACATTAACCATGACAAATTGATCATCGGTACGCGCCATTGAACTGAAAGCGGTGACTTGGGATAGTTGCAGTTTTAATCGTCTGGCCTGATTCTGCCACTTTTGTTCCAGTGGCTGATTGTCGCTCAGCACCAGGTCAGCTGCCAGCATTTCTGCTGCCTGTAAGGCTACGGCATTCTGAATCTGTTCATTGCTAAATTTCAGCGCAGTGGTGGCACTAATCGCCAGGGTCAAGGCAATAATCAGCAGATAAACACCCGTACTTTTAAAGCTTTGCGTCAACAAGGGCCGAAATAATCGATTCATTTCAGTTCTCTCCCGAGCCATGTTCGATCAAATGGCCATCACGCAACTCAAAATGACGCTGGCATTGCTGGGCCAATGTTGAATCATGAGTGACCAGCACTAGCGTGGTGCCAAACTCACGATTCAGCTGAAACAACAGTTGTTCAATTTCATTGGCGGTTTGCGCATCCAGATTACCGGTTGGTTCATCGGCAAAAATAATTTGTGGATCGCTGATTAAAGCACGGGCAATCGCTACCCTTTGCTGCTCACCACCAGACAAGACTTTGGGAGTTTGGGTGGCCTGACGTTCCAAGCCGACTTTTTTCAGTAAGGCTAAAGCCTTTTTTTCCGCTGCAGCAAAGTTAAAATTTTGCTGTAAGCGTAGCGGTAACATGACATTTTCCACCGCCGTTAAGTGCGGTAGCAGCTGAAAGGACTGAAACACAAAACCGATATTTTTTAAGCGCACCAGCGCACGCTGTTCTTCATTCAATTCGCCAATCGATTGCCCACATACCTGCAATGTTCCTGAACTGGCCTGATCCAGCGTGGCCAGAATACCCAGCAAGGTCGATTTACCCGAGCCGGATCGTCCGGTAATCGCTACCTGTTCACCACGATAAATATCAAAGCTTAGATTTTCAAAGATGCTGAGCTCTTTTTGGGCAAATTTTATCTTTTGGCTAAGCTGCTGTGCAGAGATAATCACTTGTGGCATGATGGAATGGTCGCTATTAACGTAAGTCATAAAATTCCTATATGCAAAATCGCAATCTGAAAACTCTTGTATGGGCTTGCCTGGCCATGCTCAGTCTGGGTCTTAGCCCGGTCATGGCATCTGCGAAAACCATTATGATTGTGGGTGACAGTATTAGTGCAGGTTATGGCCTACAGGCAGGGCAAGGCTGGGTAGCATTATTAAAGAAACGTCTAGACCAACAATATCCGAAACAGCATAAAGTGGTCAATGCCAGTGTCAGCGGTGAAACCACCAGTGGTGCTGTGGCGCGTTTACCGAAATTGCTGCAAACACATAAGCCACATATTGTGGTGATTGAACTGGGCGGAAATGATGGTTTGCGCGGTCAGCCACCGCTGTTGATTCAAAAAAATCTGGCAACTTTAGTGCAGCAAAGTCAAAAGGCAAAAGCAAAAGTGATTGTTTTTGGAATGAAAATCCCACCCAATTACGGAACAGCTTATAGCAAAGCCTTTGAAAAAAATTATAAGATTGTCAGTCAACAACATAAGGTAAAATTGTTGCCGTTCTTTTTAGAAGGGGTTGCTGGCAAAAAAGACCTGATGCAAACCGATCTGGTTCATCCCAATGCATCTGCCCAAAGCATCTTGTTGAACAATGCTTATCCCTATATAAAAGGCGCTTTATAAAGCGCCTTTTATGAATCATGCTTTTTGCTTTTTACTTAAAAATCAAAGAAAACCACTTCACCCGTTTCAAGTGAATACTCTGCACCTACTACTTTTAATTTGCCTTGGACAATTAGATTTTCCAATACCGCAGACCCGTGACGCAACTGATTCACAGATGCAAAAACGTTGGAACGTACTGCATGTTTAGACAGTTTATCCAGATCATCTTTAAGTTCAGTCTGCATTAAAATTTCAACTGAAGGACGTACGCGGTTGACAATAGACATCAAGTTTGCTGATGGGGGAGCTGCTGGATTGGTCAAGGCATCAATGGTGGAATGAATGGCACCACAATGCGTATGACCCAATACGATCACTACAGGGCAATGAAAGCTTTCTGCTGCAAATTCGACACTTCCCACTTGAGATGGCGCAACAATATTACCCGCTACACGAATAACAAATAAATCACCCAGCCCCTGATCAAATACCATTTCAGCCGGTACGCGGGAATCTGAACAGCCTAAAACAATCGCAAATGGGTCTTGGCTTTCGGCCATTTCTGCGCGCTGTTGGTGAGTCAAAAGCTTCAAATGGGTTGTTTCACCGTTTACAAAACGCTGGTTCCCTTTTTTTAAACGATCCAAAGCTTCTTCTGCTGTTAGCATGCTGGTCTTCCAATGTTTTAAGTTGCAATATTTTAATGCCATCAAAACCGAAAGTCACTTGCAAAAAACATAGCTCTACAGTTTATAATGACCTGAGAAAATATTTTTATTTAGCTTCAAAAAATGACACGGTTCACATTTTTAAAGCTTTCAGGTTACCGAGTTCAAAAAACAATTCAGTGACATTTCTTTAATAATACTTACAATAAACTACAGACATTTTAAAAAAATTAAATGCTGTCTGAAATTAAATATTTTTATTCCTGATTTATAAATATTATCGTCATGAGTCTTCAAGGATGATCGTCAATGACACAGCCTGGTTCAAATTTTGCTCGATTTGTACGCAACCTCTGTTTGGTGAGTGCCTGCAGTTTTACAGGCATGACTATGGCTCAAAACAATAAAGTGAATATAGAAAAAATAAATTTACAAAACTATCTGATCCAGGAGCGCAGTGAAGCGGGTTTAAAAGCTAAAACCATTAAAGTCGGTGAGATTACCTGGGCCTATAATGAAGGGGGTTCACGGCAAAAACCGACCATTCTGCTCATTCATGGTTTAGCCGGAAATCGCGACAACTGGAATCGGGTGGCTCATTTTTTAACGCCTTACTATCGTGTGGTGATTCCCGACTTACCCAATAATGGTGAAACCAGAACACCTGAAAATTTTGATGCTTCTGTACCCAATGTAACAGAAAACTTGCGTCGTTTTGTCGAAGCCATTGATGTCGAAGATAAGTTGAATGTGGCCGGACATTCCCTGGGTGGATCGATTGCCACTGTGTATGCATCACAATATCCGTTTGATACGCAAAGCCTGTTTCTGCTCAATAGCGCCGGTATTTATACCCAGGCCAATACCCGTTATTCTAAAGATCCGCTGACCCTGAAACAGCTGATTGTGTCCAAACCTGGCGATCTTGAACAGGTGATGCATCGGGTCATGCAAAATCCACCCAGCTTACCTAAGGCCGTAAAATCTGCCCAAGAGAACTACCTGATTACTCAGGCAGCAAAGAATGGCAAACTGATTGATCAGCTGGTGGCACTAAACCGCATTTATACGCCAGAATCCTTTGCCCGTCTGACTCGAACGGTGGAAGCACCTACCCTGATTCTTTGGGGTAAACAGGACAAGATTATTAATGTCGAAGTGGCAAATGAATTAAAATCGTTATTGAAACGCGCCGAGGCTCCTGTCATTCTTAACAATGTGGGACATATGCCAATTTTGGAAGCAGAGCAGGAAGTGGCAGCACATTATTTACCTTTTCTTGCCAAAACCCAGAAGATGAAAAACCCGCTTGCGGATAAACTTATTCCATTAAATTAATTTTTTCGAGACAGTATGCAAAAACATCCGATGATTGAGCAGTTAATTGAAGCTCATCTTGACTTTTTAGAACAAGAGTTTTCACATACTGCCACGATTGAAACCGAATTCCTGAATTTTTATCAATGGTTTAGAAAACAGCCACTGCAACAGATCTGGTCCTTTGAGCAAATTAATACACTTTTGCAAAAGCAGATTTTAGCCACGCCAGCGAGTAGCTTTTTGATTGAACAAATCGCTGAGCATCTGCATTTTGCCTTGGTTCATCCGCTTAATGAAGATACTAAAATCGCGGATGTCATTCCGGTTTTAACCATCGACAAAATTGCCCAATATGTCGCGGGCAAAAGTGATCACCGTCAACGCTTGATTAAAAAGGTGGTCAATAATCCTGCTTTTTCCGCCATGATTACCCAGCTCATTCAGCACTCCATTCAAGACTATATGGATAATTCAGTCATGGCCAAACGGGTGCCTGGCGTGTCGCGTTTTATGAAAATGGGCAAATCGGTGTTAGAAACAGTGACCGATTCAAATCTGGATGAAACCATTGCACATTATTTGCAAAAGAATATTTTAAAACTGAGCCAAATGAGTGAGCATGTTCTGAATCAGCACTTTGATAACGAAAAGCTCTATCATTTCCAGGCCAACCTTTGGCATAAAGTCAAGGATATGCCTTTAACGGTACTGAAAAATTATATTGAAGTTCAGGATCTCGGTAACACGGTGAATTTAGGCCATGAAATCTGGGATCACATCCGTCAAACGGATTACCTGAAACAGCAGGTTCATGATGGTGTCTATGCCTGGTATATCCGCAATCAGGAACGCCCTTTTGATTTATTACTGCGTGATCTGAATATTGATGAAGCCCTGATTCAACATGAATTGCAGCAGTTGCTGGCACCTGTCGTGCAAAAACTGGTTTCATCTGCCTATCTACGTGAACGTGCCAGAGCCTATTTAGAGAAATTTTATTATGCCGAAACTGCACAGAAAATTTTAAATCTTGATGCTTAATAAGAACTATATAAATAAAAAAGTCGCATGATGTAGCTTTCTTATCCCCCATATAAAAAATAACCTCCATTCTGGAGGTTATTTTTTGAAATTATTCGGTCTTATTTAAAATAAGCACCTTCGGTGTTGCTGTGGTCGGTTTGGTCAACCACACGCATCAATTCAGGAACATGCTGTTTCAAGGTGGTTTCTACACCCTGTTTTAACGTTAAATCAATTGATGAACAACCCTGGCAGCCACCACCAAATTTCAGTACTGCAGTTAAACCGTGTTCTTCATCTTCAACCACTTCAACCAGTGCACAGTTACCACCATGTCCTGCAAGTCCCGGGTTAATTTCGGACTGAAGCACATAAGTGATACGTTCTTCTACCGATGCATCCGGACCGACACGTGGTACTTTTGAATTAGGTGCACGGAAGGTTAATTGACCGCCAAAACGGTCTTTATTGTAATCAATTACAGCATCCAGCAAATACGGAATTGACGGAGTATCAATAAATGCCGGGAAATCCGGGTAATCCTGTTTATAGTCGGTTGGCACAACTTCGTCAGGTGCACTATATGCCATGCAACATTCAGCACGTGGCGTACCAGGATTTTCCACAAAAACACGCACCCCAATACCGGGTGTGTTTTGCTTTTCTAACAAATCCTTTAAATACTCTTGAGCAGTCGGAGTAATCAATAAGTTTGGAATCTCTTCTACAACTGCAGTGCTGGTGTTCTCAGTCGACATAACAATTTTTCCTCAAGCTGAAGTGTCCATTTTAACTGAAGATGCGGGGTAATTTCATAAATTCAACTAAAATTGTCGGATTTATTGTGAAAGTTCCACTTAAGCTGCCATTTAATGGCATTATGAACGATAAATTTTGAAATGTAGAACTTGCTTTTATGTTGGATTTACCTTTTAACCATACCGTTACACTAATTCTTATTACCGTTATTATCTCGCTGATTGCATTTTCAAACCAGAAAGTCATGAGCCGACTCATTTTCTGGCCACCCGCGATGCAGCGTGGACAATATGATCGTTTTATTACCCATGGTTTTGTGCATGCAGATGGGACTCACCTGTTATTCAACATGATTACCCTGTTCTTTTTTGGCAGCGTGATTGAAAGTTTTTATCGGCAATATATGTACGATCTAGGCTTTGTGCTGTTTTATTTGGGCGGGCTGATTGCAGCAATTATTCCAAGTTATTTAGAACATAAAAATGATCATCGCTGGGCCAGCTTGGGTGCCTCTGGTGCAGTGTCTGCGGTCCTTTTTGCCTATATTCTGTTTGAACCGTGGAAATTGATCTTTGTGTTTTTTATTCCCGTACCGGCGATTATTTTTGCCGTCCTGTATGTCGCTTATAGCGTCTGGTCAGGTAAACGTGGTAATTCCAATATCAACCATAGTGCGCATTTATGGGGCGCAGCTTATGGAGTAATCATGACCATCATTATTGAACCACGGCTTATTGGCCACTTTTTGAATAAATTGATGCAATTTCCTTTTTAAGGATATTGAGAAGGATAGAATCACCCTGCATATATGCTTAAAAATTGCAGGTTTGCGCAATAAGGCGTATTGCTGACATTTAACTATTTAGGAGCGCAATGCTCCTTTTTTATTGTTTATTTCTAAAAGAATATTTACATAATTTTGTCATTAAATGCTACCCCTCAAATCAATTTGGCATAGATAATGTAGACATCTGTATATTAATGCGCAAAAAAAAGAGATCTTTTGCATGTCCACTTCATTAAATGGTCTTCAATTCCCGATTAATCCCACCAGCAAAAAGGCCAGTACCTCACAAACAGGCAAAGAAATTATTGCTGAAGCCCTGTCTATAGTCGACAACAAGTCTTCCATGTATGCACTTGCCGAAAAAAATTGGCGCAAGAACTATCCTATTTACTTCAAGGCCTTGGTGGAACAAGGCATTCACACCATCAACAACTCTATTACCATTGCAAAACAAGGCTTGCATAAAGCCCATCATAGCTTTGACTTTTATCGTGATGGTCAACGCTATTTATTGAAAGACATCATGAAAGATGTTGATACCGCCACCTTGTATACCATTCAGCTCAAAGGTGAAAGTGATGCTGCACCAGAATGGTATGTCCCTTATAAAGGGCAAAAATTACAAGGCCAGGCTTTACTGGATCAAATCCAGATCTGGCAAGATGCAGGCATTATCGAATGCAGCCATGCCGATGCCCTGCGTACGGCACAGGCACATCCAGAATGGTTTGATCTTTCTGACCGTACCATGGTGCTATTTGGTGCAGGGTCTGAAGCCGGTCCGCTGACCTGGCTGGCACGCTGGAAAGCCAATATTGTCGCAGTAGATTTACCCAATACCCGGGTGTGGGACAGAATCCTCAACACCATTCAGCAAGGCAATGCCACACTTTATGCACCTTGCACGGAAAAACTGGCAGAAGATACTTCAAGTACAGTGCTGAAAGAAAAATTAGGCGCAGACTTGCTCACTCAAACTCCTGAAATTGCCCATTGGTTAAGCCAAAGTGAACGTCAGCTTGACCTGGCTGCCATTGCCTATCTCGATGGTGAAAAGCATGTCCGTGTTGCCATGGCCATGGACAGCATCATGGAATATGTCAGTGAGCAAAAATCGGATACCAGTTTGATGTTCATGTGCACGCCAACCGATGTCTATGCCATTCCGAAGGAAGTAGTTGAAGCATCTTATGACAAGTTCCAATGTCGTTCCAAAGTCCGGCAGCTTATGAGTAAAGGCATTTCAGCCGTTACCGCTAAGCGCTTTTTCCAGCAGAATCTACATATGCTCATTCCTTCCGACAATGGTCAGGAATATGGCATTGCGGACTGTCTGGTGGTCGAGCAAGGCCCAAACTATGCTTTGGCCAAACGGATCCAACAATGGCGTGCAACACTGGCGCGTCATTATGGACAACGGGTCAGTATCAATATTGCGCCGTCTACCACGACCCATTCAGTGACCAAAAATCCGTTATTGAAAGCGGCCTTTAATGGTGCCAGCCTGTTCGATGTGGAATCGTTTAGCCCTGAAACCACCAATGCCTTAATGGCTGCCTTATGGATTTATGACCTGCGTCATCCAGAGTCGGTTGCCAATCCGGAAACCCATCTGGATCATCCGCTGGAACTGATGATGAAAGGCGCCAACCATGGCGGATTGTGGCGTGTGCCTTATTTGGCCCGCACCGCTCTGCCTTTTGCCGCACTGTATGGCTTTGCCAACGAAAAATTGCCGATTAATAAGGTGCTACGCAAGTTAAAGAAATAATCACAAAGCTTCCCCTCTTCTTTAGGAAGATGGGAAGTATGGCTTTAAACCAAGGTGCAAGTGAAGGTCAAACAAAAACAAATGAAGGATATTTGCAGTTTGATTTTCTTTTGATAATAAAACACTGAAAGACATAAAAAAACGCTGCAATTGCAGCGTTTTTTGTTTCTAACAGAAGTCTTAAACGAACTGTAAGAATAGCCAGTACAAACCACCAGATAAACAGATGGTCGCTGGTAAAGTGAAGACCCATGCCGATAAAATCGTACGTACCATTTGCAAATTCAAACCTGATTTATTGGCTACCATGGTACCTGCAACTGCACTGTTCAAAACGTGTGTGGTTGATACCGGCATACCAAAACCATCTGCTGCAGCAATAGTAGTCATCGCAACAAGTTCGGCTGACATGCCTTGACCATAAGTCATATGGTTTTTACCAATACGTTCACCTACAGTGACCACAATACGTTTCCAGCCCACCATCGTACCCAGACCTAATGCCAGGGCAACAGCCACTTTCACCCAGGTTGGAATGTACTGCAGGAATGAATCCAGGTTTTTACGATATTCTTTAACTAGCTTGCTTTGATCTTTTGACATTTCAGGAAGCTGCTCAGCTTTATCTAAACGCTTAAATGCAGTCGTGCTGAGATACATATCATTGCGGATCGCAGAAACTTCAGCCTCTGGAATAGTGTGAATATCACCATATTTGGCAACACGTTCGCCCAAATGATCTGTCAAGCTCGCTAAAGCAGGAACCACTTCAGGGTTCACTTCTTTGGTTTGAATATATTTGGTAATCACAGCACGAGCTTGATCATCCGTAATATTTTCATGCTGAGGATAAATAGCAGCAGCCGTTTGCTGAGACAATTGCTCAAAAGACTGAATATGTGCACTGTCTAAATTCTTATTTAAAGAATAAGCCAATGGTACACAACCAATCAAAATCAGCATAATCAAGCCCATGCCTTTTTGACCGTCATTTGAACCATGCGCGAAACTCACACCAGTACAGGTGAAAATCAAAATCGCACGAATTAAAGGGGGTGGCGGCTTGTTACCTTCAGGCGGATGAAAGAGCTCTAACTGTTTACGGAAGATTTTTTTCACCAGTAAAAACAGGACAGCAGCAAAAGCAAAACCGATCAGCGGAGAAAATAGCAGTGCTTTGCCTACTTTCATCACCTGTTCCATATCTATACCGCTTGCGCCAGCGCCTGAATGAAGCAGGTAGTTCATAATACCCACACCTAAAATCGAACCGATTAGAGTATGTGAGCTTGATGCCGGAATACCCATGAACCAGGTACCCAAATTCCAGAGAATCGCAGCAATCAGCATGGCAAAAACCATGGCAAAGCCTGCGCCAGAACCGACATTCATAATCAGTTCTACAGGTAATAAAGCAATAATGCCGTAAGCGACAGCACCACTTGCCACCATTACCCCTAGGAAGTTACAGAAGCCTGCCCACATTACGGCAACAGGTGCAGATAAGGCATTGGTATAAATAACAGTTGCGACTGCGTTGGCCGTGTCATGAAAACCATTAACAAATTCAAAGCCTAAAGCAATTAATAAAGCAGTCGCCAAAAAAATAACGGAATATAAACTTAATGCTGGCACATGCGCCAAATCGGTCGAAAGCTGAAAACCGATATACACTAAAGTTGAAATAATAACCGTGAGAAACACCGGCATAAAAAATTTCGGTGTAGCAACATGCACATTCGTCGATTTCGCTGGTGCTGATGGCACCTGATTTTGGACGGGAGGAATATTAGAATTCATGCAGACGGTTCAAAGGGATAATAAAATCCCCTTATTGTTCAATTTAATTGTGACAATTATATGACAAAGAGCTGTCATATAAAGCAGTTTTTCATACTTTATTTACTGTTATGCACTCACCAAAACCCATCAAATTATTTCACTTTAATAAAATAAATCAATTGGTTAGAGCACATAATTCACTGTTATTTATTTTGAAAATCAATGTTTCAGCTTATCTGATATAAATTCATATTTATTGTCATATTTGCTCCTGCCTATTGCCCATTTTCCATCATGCCTGATTAATATGACAAATTCGTGAAGCATTCCAAGCATTTATATTAGGGTCTGTTGACAATTCGTCTATGTTTGCGACTACGAGTATTTTTTAGAGGATACGAGGCGTGAAATACGAAATTTAGTCATTCTAAATGCGTAGTTCACAACGACGTAGCATCAAAAATACTCTAGTTCCTAGCTGCGCCTTGCGCTGCAAACAAAGCAGTGCTTTGTTCTGGCTCAGGTTGTGGCTAAAATTATCTCAGACTTCGTCATGAAATTTAAAAATGGAACCACCATTCTTTGCATTTCATTCCTTGTCTGCTCAATTTTAGCCTACAACGCAAGCCATTTATGAAATGTCAACAGACCCTCATTATACTTGGCAATAAATATGTCTAATTATTCAACAACCTAATATATAGTGCGTGCCCCTGGCCTGCGAATATCAATAAAACTGGATTGAATTCTGTTAATATATTTGCCGATTTTATATTCCACCGGATTGGGGTTATTTATGTCCACGCTTGCCACCCTAAAAGAGCTGCTCGCTCAACGGATTCTGATTATCGACGGTGCGATGGGCACCATGATTCAGCGTCACAAACTCGAAGAAGCTGACTACCGTGGTGAGCGTTTTGCTGACTGGGCATCTGACCTGAAAGGCAACAATGACCTTTTGGTGTTGACCCAGCCACACATTATCCAGGGTATTCACGAAGCTTATCTGGAAGCGGGTGCCGACATCATTGAAACCAACAGTTTCAACGGTACACGTGTTTCTATGTCGGATTACCACATGGAAGATCTGGTTCCGGAAATTAACCGTGAAGCGGCACGTATTGCCAAAGAAGCCTGCCAAAAGTATTCAACCCCAGACAAACCGCGTTTTGTTGCCGGTGTACTTGGGCCGACATCGCGTACCTGTTCGATTTCACCGAATGTAAACGACCCTGCTTTCCGTAACATCACCTTTGATGAATTAAAAGAAAACTATATCGAAGCGGCGCATGCGCTGATTGAAGGCGGTGCAGATATTCTGCTGATTGAAACCGTATTCGATACCTTGAACTGTAAAGCGGCGATCTTTGCAGTAAAAGAAGTCTTTAACCAGATTGGCTATGAATTGCCATTGATGATTTCAGGGACGATTACCGATGCTTCAGGCCGTACATTAACAGGCCAAACCGCAGAAGCATTCTGGAACTCGGTTCGTCACGGTGATTTGTTATCAATTGGCTTTAACTGTGCTCTGGGTGCAGATGCCATGCGTCCACACGTAAAAACGGTGTCTGACGTTGCCGATGTATTCGTATCTGCCCATCCAAACGCAGGCTTGCCAAATGCCTTCGGTGGTTATGATGAGACTCCGGAACAAACTGCTGCCTTCCTGAAAGAATTTGCCGAGAGCGGTTTAATCAACATTACTGGCGGCTGCTGCGGTACCACACCGGATCATATCCGCGCCATTGCCAACGCAGTAAAAGACATCAAGCCACGTCAGGTTCCTGAAACCAAACCAGCTTGCCGTTTAAGCGGTTTAGAACCATTTAACATCACAGAAGAATCTTTATTCGTCAACGTCGGTGAACGTACCAACGTCACCGGTTCGAAAAAATTCCTGCGTTTGATTCGTGAAGAAAACTTTGCTGAAGCATTAGAAGTCGCACAGCAGCAGGTTGAAGCCGGTGCGCAAATTATCGACATCAACATGGATGAAGGCATGCTCGATTCACAAGGTGCAATGGTGCACTTCCTGAATCTGGTCGCCTCTGAACCGGAAATTTCACGTGTACCCATCATGATTGACTCATCTAAATGGGAAATCATTGAAGCGGGCTTGAAATGCGTACAAGGCAAACCGGTCGTCAACTCGATTTCCTTAAAAGAAGGTTATGACGAGTTTGTCCATAAAGCACGCCTTTGCCGTCAGTACGGTGCAGCCGTGATCGTGATGGCATTTGACGAAGATGGTCAGGCCGATACTGCCGCACGTAAACGTGAAATCTGTAAGCGTTCATACGATGTTTTAGTGAATGAAGTCGGCTTCCCGGCTGAAGACATCATCTTTGACCCGAACGTGTTTGCTGTGGCAACTGGTATTGAAGAACACAATAACTATGCCGTGGACTTCATTGAAGCGACCGGCTGGATTAAACAGAACCTTCCGCATGCCATGATTTCCGGTGGCGTGTCCAACGTATCGTTCTCATTCCGTGGTAACGAGCCGGTACGTGAAGCGATTCACTCGGTATTCCTTTACCATGCCATCAAGCAAGGCATGACCATGGGGATCGTAAACGCTGGTCAAATGGCAATTTACGATGACATCCCTGCCGAATTGAAAGCTGCAGTTGAAGATGTCATCCTGAACCAAAACCAGGGTGAAAGCGGCCAAGAAGCGACTGAAAAGCTGCTTGAAGTGGCTGAGCAATATCGCGGTCAGGCTGGCGCACAAAAAGCTGTTGAAAATCTTGAATGGCGCAATGAGTCAGTTGAAAAACGCCTTGAATATGCACTGGTCAAAGGTATTACCACCTTTATTGATGAAGACACCGAAGAAGCGCGTTTAAAATCAAAACGTCCGCTGGATGTGATTGAAGGTCCACTGATGGACGGCATGAACGTGGTCGGTGACCTGTTCGGTTCAGGGAAAATGTTCCTGCCGCAAGTGGTGAAATCTGCCCGCGTGATGAAACAAGCCGTAGCTTGGTTGAACCCGTACATCGAAGCAGAAAAATCTGGCGGTGAATCTAAAGGTAAAGTGTTGATGGCGACCGTAAAAGGCGATGTGCACGATATCGGCAAGAATATTGTTGGCGTGGTATTGGGCTGTAACGGTTATGACATCATCGACCTTGGGGTGATGGTACCGTGCGAGAAGATTCTGCAAACGGCAATTGACGAGAAGGTTGATATCATCGGTCTTTCTGGCTTGATTACCCCATCTTTGGATGAAATGGTCTTCGTTGCCAAAGAAATGCAGCGTAAAGGTTTCAATGTACCGTTAATGATTGGCGGTGCAACTACATCGAAAGCGCATACTGCGGTGAAAATTGATCCGCAATATTCAAATGATGCCGTCATTTACGTAGCTGATGCTTCACGTGCGGTGGGTGTAGCAACTACCCTGCTGTCTAAAGAGATGAAACCTGCCTTTGTGGCAGAAACTCGCGCTGAATATGAAAAAGTGCGTGAGCGTATTGCCAACAAACAGCCGAAAGCAGCCAAACTGTCTTATGCAGAATCGGTAGAAAATGGCTTGAAAATTGACTTTGCAGCCAACGCACCTATGAAGCCAAACTTCATTGGTACGCAAACACTGACCAATTATCCTCTGGAAACTTTGGTTAAATACTTTGACTGGACACCGTTCTTCATTTCCTGGAGCTTGGCAGGTAAATTCCCTGCAATTCTGAAAGATGAAGTTGTGGGTGAAGCAGCAACTGATTTGTATGAACAAGCGCAGAAAATGCTGAAAGACATCATCGACAACAAACGCTTTGATGCACGTGCGGTATTTGGCATCTATCCTGCCAACCGTTCAGGTGCAGACAGTGTTGAAGTCTATGATGAAACTGGCGCAACTATTACGCATACTTTCCAGCATATCCGTCAGCAGTCTGACAAAGTCACCGGTAAACCAAACTTGTCATTGGCGGACTTTGTTGCGCCTAAAGGTGTGGCGGATGACTACCTGGGTGGTTTCACCGTTTCGATTTTCGGTGCAGAAGAATTAGCAAATGAATACAAAGCCAAAGGCGATGACTACTCTGCCATTCTGGTGCAATCTTTGGGTGACCGTTTTGCCGAAGCTTTTGCAGAGCACTTGCATGAACGTATTCGTAAAGAGTTCTGGGGCAACCAGGCATCTGAACAGTTGTCGAATGAAGAGTTGATTAAAGAGAAGTATGTCGGTATTCGTCCTGCACCGGGCTATCCGGCTTGTCCTGAGCATTCTGAAAAAGCGCCGTTGTTTGACTGGTTAGGTTCTACTGACAAGATTGGTACGCAATTAACTTCAAGCTTTGCAATGTGGCCACCTTCATCAGTGAGCGGTTTCTACTATGCGAACCCTGAGTCACAATACTTTAATGTGGGTAAGATTGCAGGTGATCAGCTTGAGGATTATGCGAAACGTAAAGGCTGGACTTTAGATGAGGCGAAGCGTTGGTTAGCGCCTAATTTGGATGATTCGGTTCAGTAATTATTAGATGAATAAAAATCCCCTCATTCGAGGGGATTTTTTTATTTGAATCTTTTAATCCCCCTAAATCCCCCTTTGAAAAAGGGGGACTTTCAAGTATCAATAGAATCAAGAGAAAAACTGCTAAAAGTATATGTCGGAAATTTTTACAATTTATGATCATGAACCCCTAGCAATACAAGCTTAAATAGCAGGCTTTAAGTTTAACTCTAAATAATTCCGCACCTGATTACGTCCCTTTTGTTTAGCTAAATATAAAGCCCGGTCTGCCATACGAATGATGTGTTCTTTTTTGGCATTTTCCTGAGAAAGAGCTACCCCAAAACTGGCACTGGTTTTTAAAATTTTCCCTGTTTCCAGCTCAAATTCTTCCTGTTCAATAATTTTTCGGCAGCGTTCTGCAATCTCGATTGCCTGCTGCAAATTTTGATCTTTTAAAATCAGGATAAACTCTTCACCACCAAAACGCCCCACCACATCCTGTATTCGCGTTGTGGTAGATAAAATGGTGGCTACACGCTGCAAAACAGCATCTCCGGTTTCATGACCATAATCATCATTAATTTTTTTAAAATAGTCCAAATCCAGCAACACCACGGCATAGGTCGCTTTTTTCCTGCTTTCCAACGTGCTGAGCTGTTCCCCAATATAACGACGATTAAAGACATTGGTCAGCGCATCGGTCTGACTCATTTTTTTAATCTTCATTTCACGACGGCGCCACTGCGAGAGCAAAATTTCAAAAAATAAAATTGAAGTGAGCAAGATAGGCAGATAGACCTCAGCCATACTTTTGATCCAGAACGGATTATGATAAAACTCGCTATGTGTCAGGGTATCACTGAACACAGGTGCATAGCGAATGACCCCATTAAAAGTTAAATAGCTGATAACAATAGTAAAAATAGAAGCAAAAAGGGCGATGCCATAGATCATTTTACGTGAATAATAGACCAGGCCAATCAGCACAATATTGACAAAACCGGCAATGGTTGCAGGACTAAACATACCCACGGTATAGCCTGCATAAATCATCACTGCACCAAAAAACACCGGTGAAAAATAGGCAATAAATTGACGGAATTTTGCATTGTGTTTATATCTGTAGCTAAGCACAATCATGCCGATAAAAACAATTAAGGTGGCAACTACCGTACTAATACGGACGAAAAAAAAGTCATGATTAATCCAGACCCGATTTTCTTCTGAATAGCAACTAAACAGATACCATTTAATCGCGCTGACTTGGCAAAATGCTCCAAAAAAGCAGAGCAATATGCCCTTGTCAAAATTGGACCAGTTAATAATTAAATTATCGGATTCAAATAGATGAAACTTGACTCTGCCCCAGGAATGAAAAGTCAGCCTGAATATTTTTCTAAAAAATTTCATGTTCGTTATTGTATCTTTATAATTTATAGATTTTTTATTAGCTCAAAATTATACCAAAAGTACAAAAAACAAACAATATATACTTATATCCTGTCGATAAACAGCACTCCATCCAAATGGTCCACTTCATGTTGCACAATTCGGGCAGGAAAACCACTCAAGGTCGTTTCTACCACTGTACCCTCTAAAGTGCAATAACGCAGCTTAATGCTTTCAGCACGAGCGACTTGCCCACGCTCATCCGGTACACTTAAACAGCCCTCTTCACCCAAAACCGTCAACTCAGATTTTTCTAGAATTTCAGGATTTACCATCACCAGCGCATCCATTTCAGGTGCATCGGGATAACGCGGGTTCGGACGTGAGGCCACAATAATGACCCGTTTTGACACATAGACCTGAGGGGCTGCGATCCCTACGCCGTTGCGCGCCAACATGGTGGCATGCATGGCTTCCGCAAGTTCTTTTAGCCAAGGACTATTCAACTCAGTCTTTGCCACTTCTGCCGCTGTTAACGTCAAAATGCTTTCACCACGTTGTGCAACAGCTAAAATGGTGCTCATCTATTTTTTCCTTACCCAGCGATAACGCCAGAATCACTATCTTTTTCAATTCAAAATTCTATAGAAATATTAACCTCAAAATGTGCTGGGTGATATTCAGTTTTAAACTTTCTATTGCATATTTATGAATGATTTATGCTGTTCGAAATGCTCAAACTTTTAAGCCCCTTTTAATTTTTCCTGATTATTATTTGCCAAATTTCTTTATCAATAAAAAATATGACAACTGCCCAACTCCTGCTCGGTGTGCTTTTTAGTTCTATAGGCTTAGGCTATTTTTTGTATGGGAAAAAGCAAAAAGCGGTCATGCCCTGGATCTGTGGCTTGGTTCTGATGATTTTCCCTTATTTTATAGAAAGTACTGGTCTATTGACCACAATCGGTGTTGTTCTATCTATTGCCCCCTATTTTATCCGGCTTTAATTGAGTGACAGATCAGAGTGATTTTATTGATAAAATGAAAATGCCGTGAGTTTTGAGCGTTCCGATGCGTTTAATATATAAAGACAGCTATCATCATGCAAAAGTTTGATTCATATTATTACAAGTTGATTGGCAGACTACATGAGAACGGAAAAAAGTGAGGTTATAGCGTTATTTAGCTAAAGATTAACTATAAAAAAAACCTTCAGTTGAAATAATGCTGATCAGTTAAGGAGTTTAGAAATAAACTCTTTAATTTTTTCGTAATTCATGGCGGAGTCTTACCGTTTTAAATCAAACTCTTGCAGCTCATTTGTTACTTTGGTTTCGCCCTGAGAAGCACTGCTTCGTAAGACCAAAGGCATTTGTCATCCGCAAAACTCGTCAACCACCATCAACCAGAAAATTCGTCGCAGAAACAATCATTTTTTTATGTAGTCCTGCCTCAAACAGTTGCGGATGACTTTCCCACATATCAAATACAGTCATGAATTTAAAAAAGAAAATGCCAATCAATTTCTTAACTGACTGGCATTACTTCAGTTGAAGAGCTTTTTATGGATTAAGCGACTAAACTTTTCTTTAACTCATCTTCCACAATCTGGATTTCCAGCTGGCTAAATTTGCGAATTTCTGTTTCGGCATGTTTTTCCAGCATAGCTGAAATCAAAGGGACTTTTACTTTGACATGCCAATTCAGACTAATGTGAATTTTCTGCTCATCTCCTGTCACCAGACGTTCGCAATTCGCTTCTAAAGGCATATTTGCACCCAAGGTAATATTTGAAGTTAATGCAGCTAAATCGGTAACATCGGTACGTTTGACTCGAAATGCATCTTTAAGGAATTTTTTCGCTATGTCTGGAATGTTGACATCCAAGTTATAGGCACGGCGTAAAGTGTAAATATCACCGCTTGTTTTCGATTCAATAATTTCCAGTTTTTCCCCGGGAATACGTCGGCATACTGCCTCGTGTAAGGCTGTATTTGCTACAAGTCGCTTGAACTGATCAATTGAAACACCCTGAATTGTAGAATTCACAGTAAAACGATGTGCCATATTTTCTAATCCTTTGTTTTTCTAGTGGTTGTTTTAAATTTTTCTAAACCATTCGATCATCACTGATCTAGCCTATTTTTATAGCTCTTTATTTAATTAAATCTTAAAGCTGTTGTCATTGACCCTCTATACCAAACTATTCAGCACGTATGCCACAATGAATGACTATTTTCTCGGCACAGCAAATACTGAGAAAATGCCCACGATATTCAATGATCGCATCAAACTGTTCAGCACCATCATCCAGACCTGTGGCAGTCCAGGTTGTGCCTTGAGGAAAATCCTGCAACCAGGCCGCTTTATAAAAGTCAGAAACAGAATCAAAGTTGAGATATTTTTCCGGCTCGGCTTGAATTCGGGCTGCCAGTTCGTCAAACCTGCGCAACTGATATTGAGTAAAGTCGATCAGCATGCATTACTCCTCAGGGTTTAAACACCTTTGAACTGAGTCAAAGCCTGTTTCTTTTTCACCTGCTCCCACTGCCACCAGCCAAAAGCTGCCAGACCAACAAAAGCCGCATACAAAGCAGCAGTTAAGAATAAGTCTTTATAAATAAACATGCCGACATAAACAATATCGACAAAAACCCACAACACCCAGGTGGCAATATGTTTACGGCTGGTCCAATAGGTGGCCAGCAGGCTAAATGCAGCCAGTTGTGAATCCAGCATAGGCACAGCGGCATCGGTAAAATGCTTTAGCGTTAAACCGAAAATTAAACCGCCAATCGCGGCCAGCAACATTTGGAAAATCACTGTTTTTGTGGCGATCGGCTCAATCCGAATTTCATGATCTTGCTGCTTGCCTTTCAGCCAGTGATAGAATCCATAAAAGTTCACCACGATGAAAAAGAGCTGCAAGATGGCTTCGCCATAGAGCTTGAATTGATAAAAGAGATAGGCATATAGTACAAAAGCTGCAAAGTTAAACCACCAGCACCACATATTGCGTTTAATGGTGAGTGTCACCCCAATCAGACTAATAATAACCGCAACAATTTCTAGAGGTGACATGACAATAATCAAACAGCGAATAGGTGTTGCTATTATGAAAAAAAAAGCCCTGAACGCAAGATAAATTATGTCTATTTTGTCTCATCCCTCGCCTATCAATACTGTGCTTTCACCTGCACATTGTGTCATTTCAAAAGTATTGAAAAATTTGCCTGCACTCATTTGACAGTTTTCTAACAAGCGTTTAAAACCTAAAAAAACAGTTCATCTGGAAAAATAACCATGTCACCACAACAAGGAAAAGTCAGTCGGGAAATTCGCGGGTCTCTGTTCCTGATTGGCCTCGACCGTACTGCCAAAAGAAATGCCTTTGATAGCCATATGATTCATGATCTGTCACTGGCCTTAACTGAATATGAAGATGACACGGAATTACGTTGTGCAGTTATTTTTGCCCATGGTGATCATTTCACTGCCGGACTGGATTTGGTTGAATTACAACCTAAACTGGAAACAGGCGTATTTGATTTTGATCATGCGCAAATTAACCCTTGGGGTACCAGCTCAAGAATACGCAAGAAACCGGTGGTTGTTGCCGTACAAGGGATTTGTTATACCGCAGGTATCGAGTTGATGCTGAATGCCGATATCGTCATTGCGCAGGACAATTGCCAGTTCTCACAAATGGAAGTACAGCGTGGCATTTTACCCTTTGGCGGTGCAACCGTGCGTTTTGTACAGGCTGCGGGCTGGTCCAAAGCCATGCGCTATTTACTGACTGGCGATCACTTTGATGCAGCAACAGCACTGGATTTAAACCTGATTAGTGAAATTATCCCTGAACCGCCATTACAACGTGCCATTGAACTGGCGGAACATATTGCCCAGGCTGCTCCACTGGCCGTTCAGGCAACATTAGCTTCTGCGAAAGAAGCAGCTGAACATGGCCCTGCAACTTCTTTTTCCCATTTCCAGGGCTTTGTTGCACAAAGATTTGAAATGCAAAGCGCCCCTAATTGAGCCAAATTTAAGGCGTAACTTGGGTAAGTGGTCGACCTAATTCCGTAAATCTATTAAGGACTGCTACACGTGCATGGATCTCATTCACTTGGCTATCAAAACTCCTTGCACTGTGTTTATCTCCTAATAATTTGATGCAATGCATCTTAGTTTCAACCAAACTTCGCCGATGATAGCCTGACCATTTTTTCCATAGTGTCCTGCCTAAACGTTTAACTGTTCGAAGTAATTCATTTCGCTCTAGCGAGCTACTCTTTGTATCTTTCCATGGTTTCGCATTTTTTCTAGGTGGAATCACCGCATGCGCTTGCCGATCTGCAATGACCTGACGGCATTGCTTGGTGTCATAAGCTCCATCGGTATAAACAGAGTCAATCCGCTCATCTTGTGGAATCTGATTAAGTAAATCACCAAGCACCTGTGAATCACTGAC
>NZ_VOYP01000029.1:0-40652 GCF_013420235.1 Acinetobacter sp. YH01022
TGTTTTTTCTGCTTTAATCGCAGCAAGTGCTACCTTAGCTTTAAAATCATTTGAATGATTTCTTCTTGGTCTACGTGCCATAAAATACTCCATATATTGATGTTTATAACATCATTTGAGGAGCAGAGTATCACTTATAGGAGTTGTTCAAATTTCCGGATCCATCTCTTTACGACATGGATGTCGCTCGTTTGCTAGAGGATACAAGGATGTATCATCTAGCAAACAAAGCAGTTTTGTTACTTTTGCTGCATCAAAAGTAAAACATTGCTTACGCGTTATTGATTAAAATTTCGCACAATCACCGAAGCTGTGACTTTATTAAAATATTCAACACAAAAAAACCACCTCACGGTGGCTTTTTCAATTTAAAAATTAAGAACTTTGCAACAAATAACTACCGATCAAGAACAACATTTGTAGCCCTACGACTACCATAAAAAACATCCACCCTTTCTTACGTAAAGTCGCTTTATGAACATTTGTATAGATTGCAGTTTTTGGCATTGTGTCACCTCGCTTAGAGATTCAATCCTGAACTTGTATTTAGTGAACCATCTTTCTTCCATATTGCATCATGATTGTGCATAAAACATACAAATCATCTTTCACACAAATATAAAAGCAAAATCCAAACCAAGTCCAGCGGGAGAAATAAAAATAAAATAAAAAATAGATACAAAATAAAAAAGCCACCCGAAGGTGGCTTTTTTCAAAACACTTCAGAATTAACCAATGAACTTACGTGCATTGCGGAACATGCGTAACCATGCACCATCTTCAGTCCATTCTTCAGGTTTCCATGAATGCTGAACAGCACGGAAGTTACGTTCAGGATGCGGCATCATAATCGTTGCACGACCATCAGTAGATGTCACACCAGTAATCGCTTCAGGTGAACCGTTCGGGTTCAATGGATATTGCTGTGTAGGATTACCCAAGCTGTCTACATAACGTAAGCTGACTTGGTTGCCGGCATTTAACGCAGCAATTTTGTCTTCAGTGGCAACTACACGACCTTCACCATGTGCTACCGCGATTGGAAGAATCGAACCTTCCATACCATCTAACAAAATCGAGTGAGATTTTTCCACACGTACGTTGACTGCACGCGCTTCAAATACTTCTGAAGTGTTGCGGTGGAAACGAGGCCAGTTTTCCGCACCCGGAATCAGTGGAGCCAATTGCGACAACATTTGACAACCGTTACAGATACCCAAAGAGAAGGTTTCTTGACGATGGAAGAATTTCTCGAACTGGTCACGCAGTTTAGGGTTAAACAATACTGATTTCGCCCAGCCACCGCCTGCGCCCATTACGTCACCGTAAGAGAAACCACCACAAGCCACAATACCTTCAAAGTCATCCAGACTGATACGGCCAGCAAGCAAGTCGCTCATGTGTACGTCAACAGTGTTGAAGCCGACTTTATCGAATGCCGCAGCCATTTCCACATGACCGTTTACGCCCTGTTCACGCAAGATCACCATGTTGGGACGACGTGAATTAATAAACGGTGCTTCAACCGGTTCATTCAGATCGAATGTCGGCTGTGCGATGATACCTTTGTGGTTCTTGTCAGTGATTAAAGCAAACTCAGAATCCGCAGTTTCAGAGTTGTCACGCAAACGTTGAATTTGATGAGATACTTCAGTCCAAGCCACTTGCAAATCAGCACGTTCAAGTACAAAACCATTGATAGTCAATTGGTCAGTATTGTTCACTTTACCTACTACAGAGATAGCATCTTTAAGTGAAGATTCAGCGATTTCTGCCTGTAATGCTTCCCAATCGCTAGTTGCGATTTGAAGTACTGCACCAATTTCTTCAGCAAATAAAGCTTCTGTCGATTGATCTTCCAGTGCTACACCCAGACGTGAAGCAAACATCATTTCTGCAACAGTCGCGAGTAAGCCACCATCACCGATGTCATGGTAAGCCTTGATCAGGCCACGGTTGTTCCAATCTTGTACCAATGCAAAGAATGCTTTGAAATCTTCGAAGCTATCAACATCAGGTGTTACCGAACCGATGGCTTTATACACCTGAGCCAGGATCGAACCACCAAGGCGGAACTGACCTTTAGACAAGTCGATACGTACCAGTACTGAATCTTCATTTTTCAGTTCAGGAGTCAATGTTTGACGTACATCAGTCACCGGTGCAAAAGCAGTAATCACGCCAGACATTGGAGATGTTACAGACTTGTCTTCACCTTCGTCATTCCAGGTGGTACGCATAGACAATGAATCTTTACCAACAGGAATTGCAATACCCAGCGCAGGACACATTTCCATACCGATGGCTTTAACACCTTCGAACAATGCCTGATCTTCACCTGGTTGACCTGCTGCTGCCATCCAGTTAGCAGACAATTTAATGTCGCTAATCTGCTCGATTTTTGCAGACATGATGTTCGAGATTGATTCAGCTACAGCCAAACGTGCAGATGCAGCAGGGTTTAAAAGCGCAACTGGTGGACGTTCACCCATCGCCATCGCTTCACCCGTGTAACCGACAAGGCTTGTTGTAGTGACTGCAGCATCTGCTACAGGAACTTGCCAAGGACCCACCATCTGGTCACGCGCAACCATACCGGTAATTGAACGGTCACCGATCGTAATCAGGAACGATTTAGAAGCAACTGTCGGGTTTTTCAGAACACGGAAAATCGCATCTTTCAAATCAGTGACTTTAGCTGCATCAAAGTCATCGCCTTTACGTTCAATCGTCTCGTAAGAGCGGCTCATGCGTGGTGTCCCACCCAGCATCACCTGCATTGGCATATCCACGGCTTTATTTTCAAACAATGGATCTTCAACAGTTAAGTGACGTGCTTCAGTCGCTTCACCCAACACCGCAAACGGACAACGCTCACGTGCACACAATGATTCAAACAGGCTTAAAGAACTTGGACGAATCGCTAAAACATAACGTTCTTGTGCTTCGTTCGACCAGATTTCCATTGGAGACATACCTGGCTCTAATGAAGGAATCTTACGAAGGTCAAGCACTGCACCTAATTCGTGATCATTCACAAGCTCAGGCATGGCATTTGAGATACCGCCCGCACCGACATCATGTACAGACACGATCGGGTTGAAATCTTCCATGCGCCAGCAAGCATCAATCACTTCTTGGCAACGGCGTTCCATTTCCGGGTTTTCACGTTGTACCGAAGCGAAATCCAGGTTTTCACCCAATTTACCGCTATCTACAGAAGATGCTGCACCGCCACCAAGGCCAATCAGCATTGCAGGACCGCCAAGCACGATTAACAAATCGCCCGGCTGGATGGCATCTTTTTCCACATGGTCAGGACGGATGTTACCGTAACCACCAGCGATCATGATTGGTTTGTGGAAACCTTTCACTTCACCATTGACGTTTTGTTCGAAAGTACGGAAGTAACCATTTAAGGCAGGACGACCAAATTCGTTGTTAAACGCAGCACCGCCCAATGGGCCTTCAATCATGATTTGAAGTGGAGATGCCATACGTGATGGTTTACCGTAATTTTCTTCCCAAGGTTGTTCAAAACCCGGAATGTTCAGGTTAGACACCGTGAAACCGGTTAAGCCAGCTTTTGGTTTACCACCACGACCAGTTGCACCCTCATCACGGATTTCACCGCCCGAACCAGTCGCAGCACCAGCAAATGGTGCAATCGCTGTTGGATGGTTGTGGGTTTCCACTTTCATGAGGATGTGAGCAGCTTGGCTCTTGTATTTATAAACGTGGTGACCTGTTTCATTATCTTTTTTAGGATAGAAACGCTGTGTATCAAAGCCCACGATGACAGAAGCATTATCTTTATAAGCGGACAATACGTCTGTTGGAGATTCTTTATAAGTATTCTTGATCATTTGGAACAATGATAATGGCTGTTTTTCACCATCAATTGTCCATTCTGAACCGAAGATTTTATGACGGCAATGCTCAGAGTTGGCTTGAGCAAACATCATCAATTCGATGTCGTGCGGGTTACGACCCAGCTTGTTAAATGCTGCGGTTAAATAATCAATTTCTTCATCTGACAAGGCAAAACCAAATTCAGAGTTGGCTTTAACCAGTGCTTGTTTACCCTGACCTAAAATATCAATGCTATTTAAAGGTTTTGGTGCAGTTTCAACAAATAAAGCTGCAGCGTCATCAATATGATTGAACACGCTTTCAGTCATACGGTCATGTAAAACCTGTTTAACTTCATTGGATACTTCAGAAATACCTTTTAAAGTAAACAAAACACCGCGTTCAAGGCGGTGTATCGGGGTATTACAGTTGGCAAAAATATCAGTCGCTTTAGAAGACCACGGAGAAATCGTGCCTAGACGTGGCGTTACAAGAATCTGAATTTCATCACTTGCTGCCTGACGAACTTCAAAAGAAGCACCATCATTTAATAATTGTAATGCAGATTGATGCTGCTGTTCGTTGAGCGCTTGATCAAACAGATAAATCCATTGACTTTCAATTGATTGAACAGAACTCATTGACGCGAGACGGTTTAAGAGTTGAGTTTTCTTAAAAGAAGAGTGTGCTGGTGCACCGGCCACGATAAACATGCTGATTTTGGCTCCACGGGCAGGTCTATTGGACCCTACCGCCAATGTGACTTAGAGAGAGCGCATATTCTACTGTGTATTGGCAAAATCAGCTAGATAGAAATTCACGAATGTGCCATCTATTCTTTCAAGAACATGGAAGAATATTTTATTTTTCAGATAAAAATTTTGAATCTTATATAAATTTAAGCCTGCACTATCTTGTTTCTAAATATTATTTCAATATTACAGCTTATGCTCAATTCCGTATCTTTTAGCCAGTGTTACATAATTCTGCATCTTTTCATTCTTGATGTCTTAGCGTTCTTTCATAAATCATTTTTCAATAACTATAAGCTGTTCGTAAAGTCAAAAGAAAAAATAGATTTTAGCAGGTATTGGATTCATGAAAGAGATCTCTTGAGTAAATGATTGAGCTCAAACACTAGTACCCAGCTCAGTGCATTATCAGAAAGACAAATCATGTCGCCCTACTCTAGTCGCTTGGACTTTTTTTTGGCATGATGAATTCAGCTCTTCATTGAATAACGATAAATGGAACAAATGCGTTGGTTGGAACTGCTTTCGACAGTTCGTATTGGTAGCAAAAAACAAAGTTCAGAACAGGCACGTAGCCCATTTCACAAAGATTATGACCGCATTATCTTTTCGCAAAGTTTCCGCCAGCTCAACCGTAAAACCCAAGTCCACCCCCTGACCCAGCACGATGGTATTCACACCCGTTTAACCCATTCGCTCGAAGTATCATGTATTGGCCGTTCATTGGGCATGCTGGCAGCGGAAAAAATTAAGGATGAACTACCAGTATGGATTTCCCCTGCCGATGTCGGTGCCATTATTCAGGCTGCGTGTCTGGCACATGATATTGGTAATCCACCTTTTGGACATGCCGGTGAATATGCCATTCGCGAATGGTTTGATGATGCTTCACATGGCAATTTTTTAAAAAAACTCACCCCGGAAGAGCAGGCCGATGTACGCCAGTTTGAGGGCAATGCCCAAGGTTTACGTTTACTAACCAAAATTGACTATCATCCCAATGATGGCGGCATGCGTCTAACTTACGCCACTTTAGGCGCTTATTTAAAATATCCGTGGCTGTCGAAAACCATTGCCTCACAAGGGGATCGCCCTGCCAATCAGCGGGCAAAATTTGGCTGTTACCAGTCTGAAAAAGAGACTCTCAAGCAAATTGCAGAGCAGCTCGGTTTAATTCAGCTTGGTGAATATCAGTATTGCCGTCATCCGCTGACCTATTTACTCGAAGCTGCGGATGACATCTGTTATGCCCTGATTGATCTGGAAGATGGCATTATTTTAAATATGTTGTCTTATGAAGAAGTCGAACCGGTTTTCCTCGACCTGATTGCAGATTATGGCAGGCCTGAAGAATTATCCATACCAACCACCTGGCAGCAAAAAATTGCTGCTTTACGCGGCCGGGTGATGAAACGTCTTGTGGATGAAGTGACCACTGCTTTTACCAAACATCACTTTGAAATTTTATCAGGACAACTCAAAGGCAGTTTATTGCAATATTGTTCTGAAGATATTGAATGGGGGATTGAACGAGCCAAAAATTTAGCCCGTGACAAGATTTTTGAACATCCGCAAAAGGCTGGTTTAGAGATTATTGCCCATCAAAGTCTGCAAAATATTCTGGATGCCTTTATTCCGCTGACCACACCACATAAAACCTTGAGCTTTAAAGAACAGCGCTTAATGTCGATGCTGCAACGTGCCGGTGTCAATTTTCAAAGTAATCACTATGAAAATATTATGCAGGTGCTGGATATTATTTCGAAATTCTCAGACCATCAGGCCTATAACCTGTCGCAAGAGTTACAGGGCAATAAAGCCGGCTTGATGTAAAAATGTTGCAGATATGCTGGCTAAAATTTTCACCAGATTTAAAAAATTATACCTGAGCATTTTGCCTTTCGTGCAAATGCTCACTACTATGCAACCAACGATAGATAAGTGAATAAATAAACATGATTGGATGTCTTATTGGCGAGGTGTTGGCTCTAGAAGCACCGACAGTATTATTAAATGTAAATGGCGTGGGCTATGAAATCGATACCCCGCTTTCAACATTTTGCCAATTACAAAAAGGCCAGAAAGTTACCTTATGGACGCATCTCGCCGTTCGTGAAGATGCTCAGCTTTTATATGGTTTCCTGAATGCCCAAGAAAAAACCATCTTCCGTACCCTGCTTAAAGTCAACGGTGTAGGACCTAAAATGGCACTCGGCATTTTATCTACTTTAAGTGTAGAAATGCTGATTCATACCGTTGAGCATGAAGATGTGAATACACTAGTTAAAGTCCCAGGCGTTGGGAAGAAAACAGCTGAACGCTTGATGATTGAACTTCGTGACCGCTTCAAAGCCATGTCAGCTGGCACGACACCAAGCAATTCTACTATAGAGCAAATCCAGTTTAGTGGTAACTCTGCGGTGGCAGAAGCTGAAGCAGCGTTACAGTCATTAGGTTATAAACCTTTAGAAGCACAAAAACTGATTAATGCCGTTAAAGCGGACTTTACCGAAGCAAGTGATATTATCCGTGCTGCGCTTAAGTCGATGAACAAGTAATTCAAATAGATAAACCGATCTATCCTTAAGTTTGATACGCGATAGGCGACATGGATGTCGCCAAGTTGGATTGGGATATAAGGACATATCCTCAATCCAACAAAAGATTTTTGTTACTTTTGATCTTTCAAAAGTAAGGCATCGCCTACGCGAAAGTAGTGAATATCTTTCATCATTCGCGGCCGTGCAACTAAATGTGGTATTTATGACCATAACGCGATAATCGAATTCACGAAAATAGAACTGACTTAATATGCAAGACCGTCTCATCAGTGGTTCTGAAAAACCCGAAGATCATTTTGATCGTGCCATTCGCCCCACTTCCCTCGATGACTACATCGGTCAACCGGTGGTACGTGAGCAAATGGAAATCTTTATTGGCGCAGCCCGTGGCCGTGGCGAAGCACTCGACCATACCCTTATTTTTGGCCCACCCGGTCTGGGTAAAACCACACTGGCCAATATTATCGCACGCGAAATGGGCGGTAATCTAAAATCGACTTCTGGTCCCGTTCTGGAACGTGCCGGTGATTTGGCTGCTATGCTGACCAATTTAGAAGAAGGCGATGTACTCTTTATTGATGAAATTCATCGTCTTTCTCCTGTAATTGAAGAAATTCTGTATCCAGCCATGGAAGATTATCAGCTTGATATCATGATTGGTGAAGGCCCGGGCGCACGTTCAATCAAACTGGATTTACCGCCATTTACCCTAGTTGCAGCAACGACACGTGCAGGCTTGCTCACCTCGCCACTGCGTGACCGTTTTGGTATTGTGCAGCGTTTAGAGTTCTATTCAGTTGCAGACCTGACCCATATTGTTTCACGTTCAGCCTCGTTAATGGACGTTCCCATGACGGATGATGGTGCAAAAGAAATCGCGCGTCGTGCCCGTGGTACACCGCGTATTGCCAACCGTTTGCTGCGTCGTGTTCGTGACTATGCTCAAGTCAAAGGTACAGGCGAAGTGACTCAGGAAATGGCACAACGTGCACTGGATATGCTAAATGTCGATAAAGATGGCTTGGATACTTTAGACCGCCGTTACTTAAGTATGTTGCTTGAGCGTTTTGATGGTGGGCCTGCCGGTGTAGAGGCTTTGGCTGCTGCCATGGCGGAAGATTCAGGCACGCTAGAAGATGTGATTGAACCATATCTGATTCAGCAAGGCTATACCATGCGTACTGCACGTGGCCGTATTGCTACTAATATGGCATATTTGCAGTTTGGCATGACTCCGCCTGAGCCGAAGGATAAGTAATTTAAAAATAGCTTAGGTTTATTAGTGTCGCATAGCTTAAATTTAAGCAAGCTTTGGATACACGAGTGTGGCAAGGATGCCACACGTTACTCATCTCTTGCGCTGCATTTTAAAGCAGTGCTTAAAACTGGCTCAGAATGTTGAGTATGGGTAATAAAGGCTTTTCTTGCGGACTCAGAATATAGTTTGATATCCTCATTTTGGCCTCTCAAAAGTAAGACTTCGCCCACACAAATCCCTTTCGATTTTATTGAAAAATTGCGGCAGTAAAATTTTATAATTTAACTAAGAGGATTTCAAAACCTCTTATCAAGCAAAAAATCAAAGAATATAACTGCTATTTGATGAATCAACTAACACCATGAAAAACAAATTTAAAAAATGCATATGTGATTTTAATTTAATATTTAATCAAAAATAAAAGACTTAAGACTTAGAAATCACCCTCACCTCTTCCACCAGCATCAACTCACAAGCACCATTACCAGTATCTTCACGACTTAAAGAACTACGCCAAGTCCAGCCATCAGCAGCCGTGACCTCAACCAGTTGTCCTTTTAAATAAATCAAATCATCTTGATCAATAGCTTTGAGCTGCTTTGCAATCTGTTTCGATGCAGGGATCAAGTGTGTATTGGCACTGTGCGTTGAAATTTCATTGACGGGTATGGGCGGTGCATTTTCATAACGCCAGTAATACCAGCGATTACTCTGACTGATCGATAACTGTTTATAAACAGCAGGATTGGTCATGCTACCCCATCCCAAAGCAAAATCAACTGGACTAAGTTCCGCCTCTCGTCCAAAACTATAGTCTTCTCTGGATAAAACCCGAAACTCGCCAGCATACGCTTCCAGATTTTTCATCCTATAGCCATCAAACTGATGAATTCCTTGAGCAGACTGATAATCAGCAGCCTCTGAAATACCTTTATCCGGTTTCAGCCAGTAATTCCACAGTGCAAACCCCAAGGCAAAAATAATTATATATTTCAAAAAGCGACTCATTTTAAACTCGAATGTCATGCAGTGTTGTAATGCCCTAATAATGGATTGAATCAAATAAAATTGTTGGGTCACAGATCCGAAAATTAAGAGGGATAAACAAAATTGATAAAAGCTAATTTCACATAAATCGCAAAGTATTTATAGTCTCGAAGTCCATATAAAACCTTTGTATTCCAGCAACTAACAACAAATATACCTTAAAAGTATATTAAGGGCACTCAAATAGTTTTGTCTAAATTTCCTTCATTATGCAATGCTATGGATTCACTGAAATGATCTCAACCTTTAAGGATTCGGTAATATATGGACATATACAAGCAGATCTCCCTTTGTCTTCCACTTTTTCTTTGCAGCCAGCTGAGCCTTGCAGACTGGATTGATGATTCCGTTAAAAATGTAGAAGCCCATACCATTCAGCTTCGACAGCATATTCATCAAAATCCCGAACTGGGCAATATGGAATTCAAAACCTCCGAGCTGGTACAAAAAGAGTTAAAATCTTATGGGATAGAAGTGCGTAAAGGCTATGCCAAAACCGGTGTCATCGGGGTACTTAAAGGAGCTAAACCGGGTCCAGTGATGGCATTACGTGCCGACATGGATGCCCTTCCGATTGAAGAAAAAACTGGACTTCCTTATGCCAGTAAAGTCAAAGCCATTTATCAGGGCAAAGAAACCGATGTCATGCACGGCTGTGGTCATGATGCTCATACCGCGATGTTACTGGGTGCAGCCAAGGCCTTAGCAGCCAATAAAGATAAAATTGCAGGTACTGTGGTATTTGTTTTCCAACCGGCTGAAGAAGGCGGTGCTGATATTGATAATTTTACTCAAGGTCATTTGATCGGTTCACGTAAAATGATTGCCGATGGTGCATTGAACAATCCCAAACCGGAAGTTATTTTTGGTATGCACGTAATGGCAGGTATGCCAAGCGGTAATATCTCCTATAAAGATGGTGCCATTCTGAACAGTGCGGATCATTTACGCATTCAGGTCAACGGCAAGCAGGTACATGGTTCCATGCCCTGGCTGGGTCGCGATCCAATCTATGCTTCGTCGCAAATGATCAACAACATGCAAAGTTTGATTAGTCGTAATGCAGATTTGACCAAAGGCATGGGCGTAGTCAGCATTGGTAGTATTCACGGGGGAACAACGGGTAATGTCATTCCCGATCAGGTGAATATGGTGGGTACCATTCGTTCTAACAGTGAAGATGTTCGCCAGAGCATTTTAAAAACTTTACCGAACATGCTAGAACATAATGCCGCTGCCAATCAGGTCACAGCAAAAGTGGAAATTGCACCCTACGCGCCTGTTACGACCAATGACAAAACCTTAACCAAACTGATGCAACCCACGCTGGCTCAGGTGAATGGCGAAGATAAACTGCATGTATTGGACAACAATGCCAGTGCCAGCGAAGATTTTGCCTATTATGGTCAGCTGATGCCATCCTTGTTTGTCTTTGTGGGGGCAACTCCTGCCGATCAGGACATGACCAAAGCCGCACCTAACCATAACCCGTTATTTATTGTCGATAATAAGACTTTAAAAACCGGGGTAGAAAGCCATGTGCGTTTTATTCTGGATTATCCAAAAGTTGCCGAACAGGTACAGGCCAACTGGAAAAAGAGACAAACCACAAAAAAATAAGTACGTTTAAAAAAAGTGAGCATCCTTTGCTCACTTTTCGTATTTACAGGTTTTGCAGATTGAATACAGAATAAATTTCATTTGAAACCTTGTGCCATTGGACTCAATTCTCATAATGATAAACTGCCACGCGTTACACAGCTTGACTCTTGGCAAAAAAACCGTCATTTTCACAGTTTTTTTAAACCGCTAAAAGCACAGCTAAAACCATAAAACTGAATTGAAAAATGGGACACAATCATGGCGAATAAATTCGAATTCAACATTCGTGTATATATTGAAGACACCGATGCCGGTGGCATTGTCTATCATGCAAACCATATTCGTTTTATGGAACGTACCCGTACCGAATGGCTACGTGCTTCAGGCGTAGATCACTACTGGCACCAAAAAGATTACAACTTTGTCGTTCATAAAATTAACGTGAAATATTCACGCCCTATCCTGATGGATGACCTGATTACTGTTACCGCGAGTGTAGTTTCGTGTAAAGCGACATCATTTGTATTGCAACAGAATATTTATCGTGGTGAAATCATGCTTGCCTCTGGTGAAGTCGAATTGGCATGTATCAGCGTAGATGGTATGCGTCCAACCCGACTTCCTGAGGAAATCCGTACACTAATTCTCAAAGAGTTAGGACAAGACTAAAAAAATTTATTGGCACATTGTAACTATGGCAACACAACTAGAATCTTCGCTACACGTATCAGATCTTATTTTACAAGCAAGTCCTGTGGTTCAACTGGTAATGCTGCTGCTACTTCTGGCATCATTATATAGTTGGTATCTGATTGCCAAGTTACATATGAGTTATAAAAAAGCCCAGGCCGAAGATCAACACTTTCAAAAAATCTTCTGGTCGGGGGCTGAATTAAATACCCTGTATAACAATGCCCAGCTCAATTCCAAACGTGTCGGTCTGGAAGATATTTTCTATCATGGCTTGGGTGAATTTTTCAAACTTAAAAAACGCAATGCGCCTGCCCAGCAAAGTATTGAAAGTACTGAACGTATCCTGCGTGTGGGTCTTAGCCGTGATCAGGGACATCTTGAACAAGGTTTGGGTGCGCTGGCAAGCATTGGTTCAGTTGCGCCTTATGTCGGACTGTTTGGTACGGTTTGGGGCATCATGAATGCCTTTATTGGTCTGGCAGAGGTCGATCAGGTTACGCTGGCAACCGTAGCTCCAGGTATTGCCGAAGCGTTAATCGCCACTGCAATTGGTCTGTTTGCAGCCATTCCTGCTGTTTTGGCCTTTAACCATTACACCGCAAAAGGTGAAGCAGTTTATTCAGACCGCGCTTTATTTGCTGAAGAAATGGTGGCGCTGTTACAACGTCAAACTGTGGGTTCTACACAGGAAAATGACTGATGGCAATTCAACGTTCCGGACGCTTTGAGCGTATTAAAAAACCATTAAAAAGTGACATGAATGTTGTCCCTTATATCGACGTGATGCTGGTGCTGTTGGTGATTTTTATGGTCACTGCACCCATGATTACGACTGGTGTAAAAGTTGATTTGCCTCAAGCAAATGGTACACCCATACAGGCCGAAGACCGCCCTGCCATTGTCACGCTTGAAACAGATGGCACCATTAAACTTGAAGATAAATCACATAATAATGATGTACTCACACTCGATGAATTAAAAGCTGTACTGACTGAGTCACAACGTGAAGCTTCAGCACAGAAAAAACAAATGAGTGTACTGATTAACGGCAGTGAATCTCGTCCTTATGGTGAAGTCATGAAACTCATGTCTGCCTTACAGGATGCAGGATTAACTCAAGTGGGTTTACTGACTGAGCCATTAAAATAATTTATGAAAGATTTTAAAAAGCCGCCTTTTAAACAAAATGCAGTTGCGATTGGCTTCACCCTTGGGGTGCATGTTATTGCAGTGGTTGGCTTGCTTTATCTGGGCATGAGTCAACCACCTGAGCCTCCCAAAAAGATCACTACCATTTTAGTTAAACCTGAAGATTTAAAACCTGTCACAGCTGAAGTCACAGAGTTTGATGAAACAGCAGATAAAAATGTCGCTGAACAAATCACCCAAACGGCTGAACCAAGTGTTGAACCTGCTCCTGTGATTCCAGTTGCACCACCTGTTCCAACACCAGCAAAACCTGATAGCAATAAAGCTGCACAGCAAGCGAAGGCTGCTGCTGAAGCGATGCAAAAAGCTGAACAGCAAGCTGCTGAAAATGCCAAAGTTACCGAAGCAAATAAATTAAAAGCCCAAGCTGAGGCTACTGCAAAAGCTCAGGCAAATGCTGCCGAGAAAGCCAAAGCCGATGCTGCAAATAAAGCCAAGGCTGATGCCGATGCAAAAGTGGAAGCAGATGCCAAACGTAAAGCAGATCAGGCTGAACGTGCAAAAGCAGAAAAAGTAAAAGCGGATGCATTAAGAAAAGCGGAAGCTGATAAACAGCGTGCTGAAGCAGCCGTAAAAGCCAAAGCAGATGCAGCTAACAAAGTCAAAGCGGACGCTGCTGTAAAAGCTAAAGCAGATGCTGCTAATAAGGCAAAAACCGACGCTGCGAATAAAGCCAAGGTCGATACCGCCGCAAAAGCAAAAGCCGATGCTGCAAATAAAGCTAAGGCTGATGCCGCTGCAAAAGCTAAAGCCGATGCTGCAAATAAAGCCAAGGCTGATGCCGCTGCAAAAGCTAAAGCCGATGCTGCAAATAAAGCTAAAGCGGATATCGCTGCAAAAGCTAAAGCCGATGCTGCAAATAAAGCTAAAGCGGATGCGGAAGCACGTGAACGTGCCGTGGAAGAAGCCAAAGCATCAGCCGCCAAACAGGCAGCGGAAGAAGCTGCAACCAAAAAGGCTGAAGCCAAGAAAATTGCCTCAACAGCAAAACGTGATTTTGAAAATAAAATCAAACGTGCATGGGACATCCCAAGTGGCTCATCAGGTCAAAAAGCCACTGCCAGAGTCACTTTAAGTGATAGCGGTTCGGTTCAGTCGGTGATTGTCAACTCGAGCGACCCTGACATGAAAGCCAGTGTAGAAGCTGCTGTTCGGGCAGCTGCACCTTATCCAATGCCTTCAGATCCCGATGCACGACGTGAAGCAAGAACCTTTACTTCAAGCTTTACGGCGAAATAGTATAAAAAGCCACATCAAATTTTCATTGATGTGGCTTTTTTTGACATTTAAACTAAGACAGCCGATAAAACAGCCAAAATTTTATTCACTTTTCACAGTCTTATAACAGTTTAGTCATCATGATGGGCTTTCAATCACTCAAAATCATGCCATTATGTGACACAAGCAGATTCACAATAATTTATATTTTTTAGAGTACGTAGCAGATGATGGAAATGACGCGTAAACATCTACTTTGCCTAACCATTTTGGCCGCTTTAAGCCCGGTATTAGCCACGCAATCCTATGCTCAATTACATCTGGAGATTGCTAAGGCACCTGAAGAAGCGCCAAAAATTGCCATTATTCCATTTAATAATGATCAAAGTATTTACCCAATCGTCGAAAATGACCTGAACCGTTCCGGTAAATTTTCCAGCGCTTCCAAAAATCTTCCTGCCACTGCAAGCATGAATAATCCAAATGCAGAAGCATGGAAATCTGCCGGTGTACCTTATGTGGTAACCGGCACGGTAAAAACTACCGATAATGGCAGTTTTGAAGTTCATTATCAGCTCTATGATATAGAAAAACATCAATACCTATTAAATGAATTATTGACGGTACCTGCCTCACGTATCCGTCAAGCTGGTCATATGATCAGTGATGCCATCTATCAAGCATTGACCGGCATTCCAGGTGATTTCAGCGGTCGTATCGCCTATGTACTGCGTAACCCAGCAACACCGGAACAACGCTATACCCTGCAAATTGCCGATACCGATGGTGAGCAGCCGAGAACCATTCTGACTTCCCGTGATCCTATCCTGTCACCGGCCTGGACCCCAGACGCAAAAAAAATTGCTTACGTTTCATTTGAAACCAAACGTCCGGCCATTTATGTACAGGACTTGGCTACAGGAAACCGTGAAAAGCTGGCCAGCTTCCGTGGACTCAATGGTGCGCCAAGTTTCTCACCGGATGGCAAGAGCATGCTATTTACAGCTTCCATGCATGGCAATCCTGAAATCTATCAAATGAACCTGGATACGCGTGAACTACAGCGCATGACCAATGACAGTGCCATTGATACTGAAGCACGTTATGCTCCAGACGGTAAATCCTTTATTTTCACCTCTGACCGCGGTGGTTCAGCACAGATTTATAGCTATAATTTTGCCAATACTTCAGCCAAACGTCTAACTTTCCGTGGCGCATTTAATGCCCGTGGTACCTTAAGTGCAGATGGCAAAAAAATTGCTCTGGTCCATCGTCCAAGTGGTAGCAACTATAAAGTGGCCATCCAGGACATCAACACCGGTATTACCAACATTCTTACCCCGACCAGTCTGGATGAGTCACCAAGTTTCTCTCCAAATGGTCAAATGGTGGTCTATGCAACCCGTGAAGGAAATCGCGGCTTATTGTCCATCATGTCACTGGATGGCCGTTTCCGCATGAACTTGCCAAGTGAACAAGGTGAAGTACGCGAACCAGCTTGGGCCCCTAAATAACAATACAAGCGAATTAATTTTATTAATCTAAAGTAATGATAATCATGGAGATAAAGATGAAAGCAGTTCAATTATTGGTCCTTCCTATTCTTGCTACAGCATTGGTGATGACTGGATGTGCCAGCCGCAAGCCTGCTGCTGAAATTCAGGCAGGACAAAATCCGAGCGGAGCCACTACCGTCAGTACTGAAGGTCTAAGTGAAGATGCTGCCTTGAATGCACAAAACCTGGCAGGTGCGTCATCTAAAGGTGTGACTGCTGCGAACAAGGTATTCCTAGCCAAGCGTGTGGTTCACTTTGACTATGACAGCAGTGAACTTTCAAATGAGGACTATCAAACCCTTCAGGCACATGCCCAATTTCTTGTAGCCAATGCCAACTCAAAAGTTGCTTTGACAGGTCATACCGATGAACGTGGTACCCGTGAATACAACATGGCCTTGGGCGAACGTCGTGCCAAGGCAGTAGAAAGTTTCTTGCTGACTAACGGTGTAGCTGCAACCCAGTTGGAAGCCGTAAGCTATGGCAAGGAAATGCCGGTTAATCCAGGTCATGACGAAAATGCATGGAAAGAAAACCGCCGCGTAGAAATTAACTACGAAGCCGTTCCGCCTTTATTAAAATAGGGGTTGGCATAAAAAAGCGCTCAATTTGAGCGCTTTTTTTATGCTTTCTCAGATGCCTGAGATGCTTCTTGCGGATGCTGCATGGATTCAATCAGATCATGCTTGTTGAATTTTTTGTATTCAGGTTTAGCTTCATATGCTTTCCACGCCTCTTTTACTTTTTCGGCAGAAATATCATCTAAACTCATAGCTTCATTTGGGGTTGGAGTTGCATCAAACTTTTGTGTTGTCATAATTATGCTCCTATCACGTTTTCCATAACCTATAGACCTCAACATAGCATTTTCCACAGAACTTACAAGAGTAAAATCGCGACAAATAGTCGAGTTTAATTGTTCTTTTGCCGCGTTCTCATCTAAAATAGCTGCCCATATTCATTTGATAATTTTTTATCATTTTCTAATTGGAGCTTTCCTGTCATGTCATACCTCACCCTTTCCCAATATTTACAACAACAAAACGGGAATCTTACACCTGAATTGGCTCAAGTTATTGAAACAATTGGCAATACATGTAAAGACATCGATCAATTATTGCAAAAAGGTGCTTTGGCTGGTGTTTTAGGTAGTGCACAACACGAAAACGTTCAGGGTGAAGAACAAAAGAAACTTGATGTAATTTCAAATGATTATTTAATTAATGCTTTAAAAGTTCATCCACATGTGGGTGGTCTGGCTTCTGAAGAATTAGACGAATTCACTCCTGCACAAGAAAACGGCAAATATTTGGTATTGTTTGATCCTCTCGATGGTTCCAGCAATATCGATATCAACATGTGTGTCGGGACCATTTTCTCTATTTTGCCTGCTAAAAATGCAGTGACCAAAGCTGAAGACTTTATGCAAGCCGGCACAAGCCAGGCTGCTGCAGGTTACGTGCTTTATGGCCCATCCACCATGATGGCGCTAACTGTAGGTGCTGGGGTAGTATTCTTTACTTTCGACCCTGAAAGCAAAGAATTTTTAATGACTTCTGAAAATATTCAGGTTGCTGCCGATACTAAAGAATATGCCATCAACGCATCGAATCAACGTCACTGGGAAGCACCGGTAAAACGTTATATTGATGAATTGCTTGCAGGAAAAACAGGCCCGCGTGAAAAAGACTTTAACATGCGTTGGGTGGCATGTATGGTGGGTGATATTCACCGTATTCTTTGCCGTAGCGGTATCTTTATGTACCCATATGACACTAAAGATCCGAAAAAAGCCGGTCGTCTACGTTTAATGTATGAAGCAAACCCAATGAGTATGCTGATGGAACAGGCAGGTGGTGCATCTACCACTGGTCGCGTACGTATTCTGGACATCCAGCCGACTGAACTTCACCAACGTGTACCTGTAGTGATTGGTTCTAAAAACGAAGTTGACCTCGTAACTGGCTATCATAATTAATTTTTCTTATAGCGGAAGTAAGTCCTCATAACTTGCTTCCGTGGATTTATTCTCCCATGCCGACTATTTTTCTAGAATCAAAAGATAATCCCAAAATTAAACACTTGCGTGGCTTAATTGAGCAGAATTCATATCGCAAAAAACAAGGTCAAACCGTACTTGAAGGCACCCATTTGTGTCTGGCCTGGTTAGCTGAAGATAGAAAAATCAAATCTATTTTTACCACCGAACAGGCTTTAAACCATCCTGATTTTGACCGTATTGCCGAGCAATACCAAGGTGCAGTCTTTGTCATTGGTGAATCCCTGTATAAAGATTTAAGTACGCTGGGCACCACACTGGCTTGTCTTGCCATCGTCGATTTACCCACTTCCCGCCATGCTTTAGATTTCACGGCAGACACCTTAATTCTGGAAAATATTCAGGACCCTGGCAATGTCGGTACTTTACTCCGCTCCGCTGCTGCTGCCGGTATTCGACAAATTGTCTGCACCAAAGGTTCAGCTTCGCTTTGGTCACCACGAGTACTGCGTGCCGGAATGGGTGCACATTTCTCCTTGCATACTTATGAAAATGTGACACTGGAAGATATTTTGTCTCAATTCAAGATTCCGGTATATGTAACCAGTTCACATGAATCAGAAAGCTTGTATACGAAAGATTTGACCCAATCCTGTGTCTGGATTTTAGGCAACGAAGGTCAAGGGGTTTCTGAGTACGCCCTTGCACATGCACAAGCCGTTTCCATACCCCAGCCCGGCGGACAAGAATCCCTGAATGTTGCTATTGCGGGTTCAGTCTGTTTCTTTGAAATGGTTCGTCAGCGTTTATAAACTGATCTTTCGTTACTTTATTTTAAACATCACTGATGGATGTTAAAAAATAGACTACACTAGAAAAATAATATTATTTTTGTCAACCAAACCATTATTTTCAACGTTATATAAACTATGAAATTGGAAATAATGGTGGGTATCCAATGACAGGATTTTCCATCTCTATGGATTCAGCACCAAAACAGTCTCAGTCAGAAAATTTAAGTACTCTGAAGAGTACGGCTGAACAACGCCTGAAGACTTTTATGCAGGATGTGACTGGACGTGCCTTGGTCATGATGGAAAGTGCGACTCAAGGTCAACAAGGTATCGCGATGGATTTGGTACAGGAAGCATTTATTTCCTTGCACAAAGCTTATGCTGATAAATCGACTGATGAATGGTATCCCCTGTTTTACACCATCTTAAACCATAAACTGCAAGACTGGCGCAGAAAAGAAGCTCGTCGGGTGCAACCTTTTTCTTTTTTCAAGAAAGTCAGTCTGGATGATGACGATCTTGAGTTAAATGATATTGTCGATGAGACTACTCCTAGTCCATTCGATTTTCTTAATCAAGCCGTGACTGCCGAAGAAATCAAAGAAGCCATCGCTCAGCTTCCTGTTCGCCAGCAGCAAGCTTTTATGCTTCGTGCTTGGGAAGGTTTTGATACACACACAACTGCACAAATCATGCAGTGCAGTGAAGGGAGTGTAAAAACCCATTATCACCGTGCTATTCAAGGCCTCAAAGCTTCTTTAGCACATTTGAATCCATATCGTGGAGGGTCATCCGAATGAAACAAGATGATTTCTTAAAACAAGTTACTTCCAAACTCGATGGGCTCGCACAACATCACAAAGCCAAACCCGTGGTGATGCATCATGTCATTGAAGAAATTCAAGCACGAGAAACATCCCGTTATGGGCTTTGGAAAATGTCAGGTTTTGCTCTTGCCGCCGCAATTGCAGGATTCGTGGTATTGCCAAACTCCTTTGAAATGTCAGAAAAACCGCAAAATCAAGTAGTAGTGACCCCAAAACTATCTCCTCAAATGGTTGAAGATTTGGAAATGTTAATGGTTTTAGGTGAGGATAAGGTTCCACATGGCAGCTAAAAAATTAGCCTTTGCTTTTTGTGCACTCGGATTTTTACAAACCAGTTTTGCTGGTTTCGAACGTTTTTGGATTTTTTCCAAAGATGCTGATACACAAGTTGCAGAAACCTGGGAAACATTATCCGATAGTGAACAACGTGCACTCATTCAACGTTACCAATCACTCAAAGAATTACCCGAAGCACAAGGCACTACTTTACAGCAGCGTATGGATTGGTTTACCCAACTTCCAGAACAAGAAAAACAGAAAATGCGTGAAACCTGGCAGAAAATGAGCAGCCAAGAACGTAAAGAATTGGGTATTCGTATGCAAAAAGCGACACCTGAAGAGCGCCCGCTCATTCGCGAAGAATATATCAGTAAATATTTCCCACAAACGACTAAAAATCATTAATTATTTGATGATATTAAAAAATTAAAATCAAAAAAGCCGCTGAAGTCAGCGGCTTTTTTATTATTTCATTCGATAACGTCGATATAAAGTTAAACCTAGAATAGCAAATACACCATATACTCCAAATGCCCCACCACCACTCGATGATGAATTGGTATTTTGGACAGTGTTGTTCAGATAAATAGTGGCAGTATTTGATCCCAATCCCTCAGCATCATATATTTTATAAGTCACCGGATAATCGAATTGACTGAGATTATTCTTAACTGCAAAATGCAATTTTCCACCATAACATATATTACTGGCATCAGTACCCGGACAAGGACCCTGGCGTTCTGCCGTCATAGTCAACCCAGCTGGTAACTTCTCAATTTGGATTGGAATCTCTTGTCCTTGTTTATTTTGGTAAAATGCCGGTTTTGCTGCAGCTACAGTAGAAGTCAGGCCATCACCATTATCATGGTCATTTTCCAGAGGATTAACGGTTACTTCCAGATTAGAACTTGAACTAATAGAATAAATATCATCCTTTGCAACAGGAGTAATATTTACAAAACTGGCCTGTAAAATACCTGAAGACTGCTTGGCTTCACCACCCTTTTCTTTAAGCGTGTATTTACAATAGGCATAATCAGCAGTATTAAGCAATTCACCACTTGTACGATAGATCATGATCTGTTTGAAATCTGCATTCCATTCGCATTTTAAGTCATCTAGTTCACCTTTTAGCACAGCATTACCATCGGTTACGGTGAGTGTACCAATGCCATAAGGCTCAACCTCAACAGTATAGTTATCGGCATTTAAACTCTTGATGCGATAGTCTTCACCTGATGTATCACTTACCTGCTCTTCTGCAGGAATCGCCAGTACAAATGGGTCAAAATAAATAGCACGGTATTTTTGGTGCTGCTTGGTATATTTCAACAGATTTTCGTATTGAGCTAATTCCTCTTTGAAATCATTGATTCCGGTTGAGTTTTTAACTCCTTCATCAATTAATGCCTTAAGTTCATCAATATTGGACTGATAAAATTCCAGTAAACTAATAATCGAGCTATTTTTTAAATCTGTAATATCTATAGCGGATAAATTCATACGTTCAACCGAACCGATATCGCAACTATTCTTTTTGCTTGGTTCAAGTTGTAAAACTGTATCTAAAAAACGGCTTAAACCGCGTTGATCATAATCACTACAACCTGAACGATTGACATCAATTAAATCTGCCGCACTTTGATTATCTCTTGGATAATATAAAGGCAAGAACATATTATATGCTGATGATTCCGTCATCTTAGACAGTAAGCTAGAAAAACTGGTGCTAGAGACATCTAAATTTTTCGAACTTTCAACCGTGGACTCTAAAGTAATTTTAGGTAACACACATTGATCTGTTCCTGATGCCAAGTTCAAGGCATTATTGCTTGCAACAAAAATCATTTTTTCACTCGGAACACCATTAACCGAGTTATAACGACAGGATTTATCCGAATTATTAAAAGCCAGAATATTGAATGCGAAAACTTTGCTGCCCGATTGATCATATAAAAAGGTGCTGTATGCTGAATTTTCTACGATCGTATTACTAATGGCGGTTAAAGTTGAATAAGGACTAAAACGATCTAAACCGTCACTCACTGCCCGTAAAATACTACCGCTACTTGAGTTTGCTATATTTTGTGCAATCGTATTCGCAGATAAGTTTACCTTTGCAACACCACAAAAATCTAATGCACTCGCACTGGCGATCGAACCATTCTGAATAATACTGCTTTGAGCAATGGTCACCGCAGGTTTGGTATCTCCCAGATTGCCGTAACAGTCCATTGCAATAACACTGCCTTTATTGGCCTGATTCCCTTGAATTAAGCTGTTACTTATCTTGACTTCTTTTTCAATATTTTGCGCAATATTATAAATTGCACCCCCTGCAATATCCGCTTTCGAATTTAGAATTGCACCCTTATTGAAGCTTAAAGCCCCACCGAGTAATAATGCCCCACCCCGACCATTTTCAGCATAACCTTTTTCAAGTTGAATATCATTTAGCGTTAGACTGGTTTCACTAATACTGGTATTAAAAATTCTTGAACGATTTTCACCGCTAATAATAGTTTTTATCTGTTCAAATGCAGGATATTTTTGTGTCAGTTTATCTTTTTCATCATAGTTAAAACGTGAAACGCCACTAATCACCAAAGCCGATTCCGGCACGAGTTCTGAACTTAATTTATATGTACCGGCATCTAATTGAATTTTATCTGCTACACCATTAAGCGTATTTCCAGCTGTACACCCCCCATAACCTATATTTTTTTTCGCAGTAATGATTGCTTCACGCAATGAACATGCATTACTGTTTTCACCATTTTCGTCTGCAAACGTCGTGACCTTAATGATTTTATCCTCCGCTGCCATTAATGACATAGCAGATAAAACCATAATGCAGAGCAATCCTTTTTTATAATTGTGCATTACTTTTTCCTACTTTTTTATTTCTTATAATGACGCAGACCAATCAGACCTAATAAAGCCAATACATTCAACAGCCCAAAAGCACCACCTGATGTTTTGACGCTCTTGCTATCCATAGCATTACTTTGCTCTTGCACCATATTTGCACTAAGCACCAGATATTTTTTATTTTCATTAAAACGCGTAGAAGATGTAACGACACGCAGTTCAAAAATATCTGCACCGCGCCAACTACCATTTGGCGTGTAAACCAAATTACCATCAATATCTAAAGTCAGTGAACCTTTGCTCTCCGTTAAAGTTTGATCAACATATACACAGCCATCTTGCCATTGTTCACCATTGGGATGTTTGCCCAATAGCGCTTCACATTTTTCTTTCGGATATAAGTCACTGTCACCCAAGTATTGCAAGATATTGATTTTCGCTATTTCTCCAACTTTTAAGTCCTGACCAATACGTGCAATGGTCGTGGGTACAATAATCTCAATAGCACCGCGGTCACACCAGCTGTTATCAGTGGTTCTGCTCTTATCGCGCTGATCTAATCCTTCACAAATCACCTGAACATGCTCAGTATCTGAATCAACTCGCCCTTTATTTAAAATGAGCGTGTCAAACATGTTATTTGCACTAAATAAAATACGTGGCCGTATATATCCTAAAAAGGTATCTTTTGCTGTTGCATAAGGACAAAGTAAGGCTTCTTGGTCTGCAATGAGTGATTTACAACTGCCCTCGCTACTGTCTCCTGCAAAAAGTTTATTGCCAGTCCAAAATTCATTCGGATAATTGGCATCACCACTTCTACATTCAGAAGTAACCAAGTTATTTTGCAAAATACTTTTATCATCACTACTAAATTGGCAATTATTATTTGTTCCATTTGGATTACCAATCACAATACTGTTAGCCATATAGCCTTGAGCATTTGGTGCTTCAAACTGCACACCTGCAGTATTTGCAACAATAGTCAGATTATTTAAGCCTATTCCATCCCGAATATTAACAGCATAGCCTGTGTTATTCACAAAGGTACTGTTGGTAATCATATTTATCTTAGAAGGAAAGGTCAGTTTAGAGGGGTCTAGAATATTCTTTTCACTAAAAATGTTGGCAGTACCCGAAGTGGTTTTATTATTTTTAAAAACAACATTCGTGATGGTGAAATTTGGACGTTGACTGTATAAAATACCACCACTCATCGCTTCGTTATTTTCAATCAGACTGTTGCTAATCGATACACGGCTACTATATACATCGGCATCAGTATTCTCACCTACGTTATAAATAGCTCCTCCTAAACGCGCTATTCCTCCCGTGAGTTTTACATACTTTAAGACCAAGTTTTCATTATTATATAAAATACCGCCGCGATCGGCACAGACACTCTTTTGACAACCTTCAAAACTGACTTCTTGTATGTTTACTATAACGCGTTCTTTGACATTATCATCAATATTAAAAACCTGATCTTGGCCTGTCATACGAATAATGGCGTTATTTAAACCGTCAACAGCTGTGTCACTAACATTGGTTTCATAATAAGTTTTCAAATTAAGTGCTGATGTAATATTAATTTTACTTGTCAGCGTATAGACTTTTAATTTATATAGCAGAATAGTCGAGGTAGAGTTTTCTCCTCCACAGCCATAAAAACCTTCTTTCGGCAACCCCAAATTAACGTATTCTATTGCTTCACGTAATGAGCATTCCTTGTCATCTTTTTTAGTATCTTCAGTCGTGTTTACGATAATATCTGCACTATAAGCATGTCCTGCAAAGCATAACATCCCTATACCTATGCTCCGTTTGAGCATATTAGTCTCCTTATATTCTTTAATTTTTTTTATTCTTTAGTTGCAACATCCCTGCAACATCGAACTATTTTGCTGTACTTTGTCACAGCTTGAGTAATTACTCAAGATTTTTTATTTTTTACCGATATTCATCGATCAAGGCATAAATTTGTCTTAAATTCGCATGACTAATCTTAGTTTTCTCACCTTTTAATAGCTGAATAAGCTGTTCCAAAGTTTGCAGTAAAACCGAAGTCTGATGAGGCCCATGAGCCAATAAATAATCAATAATCTGCTGGTCAATATGAATTCCCCGACGCGATAACACCGAGTTCACCAATGCATAACGGTCAGCATATAAACTCCCTGAGGGTACCTTGACACTGACTGCCTGAGTCAGGCGGGACTGTAAATCCGGAAGTTCAAGTTTCAATTCAATCGGGGCCATACGGGAAGAAAAAACCAGCTGTCCACCACCTTCATTATTGTAATTAATTAAATGAAAAACTGCTTTTTGCCAATGTGGAACACCGCTGATCGCTTCGATATCATCCAGTGCAACCAGATCATATTGATCTAATGAGCTAATCGCTTCAGTAGGCGCATCCAGCAATTCAAGCAGTGAAACCTGAATTGCAGACTTGCCTATTTCCAGATAAGAATCACAAATAGCAGAAAGCAAATGACTCTTGCCGGATCCTGCACCACCATAGACATAAAAGCGGTTCATTAAACCGGCATGGAGTTGTCGAACTGCATCGATTACATGCCCCCATCCCGGCCCAGAAAAATCACTAATTCTGGCGTCCAGTTGAGGTTCAATATCGAGTTGCAGTTGACGCATATATGGGTTTTAACCTTAAGGTTCTTTATTATCTATCGATTCAATCTTACTCGATTTTTCAGTCTCTTGCAGATTTTTTGCAGGATGATTTTTGACTTCAATATCAATATCAATCTGTTCGCTTTCAATTGAAACCGATCCTATATCAGTGTTCTCTATCACCACTTGAGGGTGCCCGTAAACACGGCTCTTTTCATAATACTCTCGTGCATGACGTAGCAGTACGACAATGACGGCGGCTACAGGCAAGGCAATCAGCATTCCCAAGAAACCTGCAAGCTGGGCACCTGCCAATACTGCAAACACTACAGCAACTGGTGATAGGCCAATTTTATCACCTAACAAGAAAGGTTGCAGAATATAACCTTCTACCATCTGCCCCACCATGAAAACCACAACCACCAAGGCAAGATGGGTCCAGTCCAGACCAAATTGAAATAGTGTGGCGATTACAGCGGCAATGATTCCCACAGCAAAACCCAGATAAGGAATAATACTGGACAGACCTGCAATCATGCCGATAATCAGACCGACTTCAAGCCCAATCATTTGCAAACCCACTGCATAGACCACGCCCAGCAAAAACATCACCAAAAATTGACCTTTAACAAAAGCACCTAAAACACTGTGACATTCACTGACAATCTTCAAAGTTGCCTTTTCATAAGGACGCGGAATCAATCTACGGAAACTGTCCAGCATGCGCTCCCAATCCAGCAGGAAATAGAAGGCAATAATTGGAATTAATATTATTGTTCCACCAATTTGAATAAAATTCAGACCAGACTGGGCAACCTTCAGCACGACTGCCTGAATACTGTCTGCACTGTAATTGGTTTGAATGTAATCCATAATGGCCGAGGACATCTGCTCGGTGTCTATTTCCATCGGCACCAGATTAAATGTATGCGACAACCACGGCAGGAAAGTATAGTTCACCCAGTGCATACCTGCAGGAATACTGGTTTTGGCATACATTAGCTGTTTCCAGACCAGTGGAACCAGATACCACATTGCCCAAGTCAATACGACCCCAATCCCTATAAACACCACACTAATCGACACCCAGCGCGGCAAACCGATACGATGTAACTTATCTACTAAAGGACTAAACAGATAGGCAATTAAAAATGCCCCGATGAAAGGTAATACTACCGGTTTAAGCAGATACAGAACCCAAAGGATAAATGCGATTGCTGCAAGTATAAAAATGCGTCGTGAAGTGCGATCGACCATAGAAACTCGCCTTTTTTCGGTTTATTTGTTCTAGACAGTAAAATATTTTAATAAAGATAGCATTTTAGCGCATAAATAACATAAGAGTTTCGTATATTCGGGTATAATCGCGGCGCGAATGCGGAGACTTCATTATGAGCAACTCAACTTCCCCTAACACTGGTTTAAGCTATAAAGATGCGGGTGTCGACATTGAAGCGGGCGACTTACTCGTCGATCGTATCAAATCTGTCGCAAAACGTACTTCTCGCCCTGAAGTCATGGGCGGACTAGGCGGCTTTGGCGCACTTTGTAAAATCCCTAAAGGTTATGAAGAACCTGTTCTCGTATCTGGCACAGATGGTGTTGGTACAAAATTACGTTTGGCATTGAATTTGAACCGTCATGACACAATTGGTCAGGACCTGGTGGCAATGTGTGTCAACGATCTTCTTGTATGTGGTGCAGAACCATTATTCTTCCTCGACTACTATGCAACAGGTCACTTGAATGTTGATGTTGCAGCAAATGTAGTAACAGGTATTGGTGCGGGTTGTGAGCTTGCAGGCTGTGCACTTGTAGGCGGTGAAACTGCCGAAATGCCAGGCATGTATGAAGGCGAAGACTATGACCTTGCAGGTTTCTGCGTAGGTGTAGTTGAGCAAAGCAAAATTATTGATGGCTCTAAAGTTAAAGCGGGTGACGTTTTAGTGGGTGTTGCATCTTCAGGTGCACATTCAAATGGTTACTCTCTTCTTCGTAAAATTCTTGACGTGAAAAACGTTGACCTCACTCAAATTGTTGACGGTCGTCCACTTGCAGATGCTGCAATGGAACCAACACGTATTTATGTGAAGCCAATTCTTGAATTGCTTAAACAAGTTGATGTTCACGCGATGGCACACATCACGGGTGGCGGTTTGCCAGGTAACTTACCTCGCGTACTTCCAAACGGTGCTCAAGCAGTGATTAATGAATCTTCTTGGCAATGGCCTGAACTGTTCAAACTTCTTCAAAAAGAAGGTGGTGTTGAACAATTTGAGATGTACCGCACATTCAACTGTGGCGTAGGTATGGTACTTGCTGTTGATGCAGCAGATGCTGACAAAACTGTTGAGTTGCTAAACCAGCTTGGCGAAAAAGCATGGACCATGGGTCATATCGTCGACAATGCTGAATCTGTTGAAGGTGCAGACGAAAAAATTCGTGTAGTTTTTGCATAAGTACTTCGCATGATTAAAATTGCTGTCCTTGTTTCAGGGAGTGGAAGTAACCTGCAGGCCCTGATTGATGCCAATCTCTCAGGTCAAATTGTCGGGGTCATTTCCAACAAACCTGAAGCATATGCTTTAGAACGTGCTGCAAAAGCGGGCATTCAAACTACCGTTATTGAACACAAGCAATATCCTAACCGTGAAGCCTTTGATGATGTCATGCATCAGCAATTGCTGGATTGGGATGTTGATTTGGTGATACTTGCAGGCTTTATGCGCATCCTGAGTGCCAAATTTGTCAAAGCCTGGGAAGGGAAAATGCTCAACATTCACCCTTCCCTGCTGCCGTACTACAAAGGTATGCATACCCATCAACGTGTACTTAACACCGGTGATGTACTGCATGGCTGTACGGTTCACTATGTCACTGCCGAACTGGATGCAGGTCAGGCTTTGGCTCAAGGTGTGTTGAAAGTGAATCTGCATGACAACGTTAGCAGTCTTGCCAACCGTGTGCATGTACTTGAACATGTCATTTACCCGCAAGTGGTGGAATGGATCTGTAATGGAACCATTCAGCATACTGAACAGGGTGTATTGTATCGAGGTCAGACAATGAAAGAGCCGGTGCAATTCTGCAAGTTTTAAAGAATATTAACGTATAAAAAACGCATCCGGGGATGCGTTTTTTATGGCTTGTTTTTTTATTTATGAGCTGACACAGAAATTATACCGGCTGCGGTTGAATCAATTGTTTAATTAATTCTACAGTCTCTAGCGGTTTTTCAAGTGGAAACATATGACTTCCCGGAACAACCGTATAGGGAATTCCAAACTTCTTTTTCGCAATTTGCGGAAAGCCCCGCTCAATAAATGGCCCTTGTTCCGCCATCAGCAGCTGGACAGGCACTTGAGGTTTTGGCTGTGGCAGCCACCATAATGATGGATTGGTTCTAAAAATATTCACCTCATCCATTTTGGAAATGGTCAACTCCACCCCGCCTCGCACCTTATCTTCCGTTAAAGCATGATCGATATAGGCCTGGAAACAGCTTTCATCAAAATGTTGATAAAAGCCTTTGGGACGAAGCAATTCAGCTGCTTGTTCACGACTGTCCCAATGATCTCTGCGACGTAAGGACAAAGAAGCCGGCGACATTTTATCTACGGCTTTCAGCTTTAAAGTTTTGGCCACGTGCAAAGCAAAGGCGTCTTTCCCCATAATTAAAGGCGGATCAATCATAATGACCTGCTCAAACAGTTCAGGACGTTTTAAGGCTGCCTGAAAAGTCAGCACTGCCCCCAAAGAATGACCAAGGCCAATGACTTTGCTGCCATTAGCCTGGCGCACAATACTGTCAACCACTTGATTGGTCAGACTGTGCCAGTGATTGTCTATGGGATAGCGCTTGTCGGGACCCAGTAAAGGCACATAAATAATGTCATATTCATCTTTCAGTCCATCAAACAGCTTTTGATAAACTTTCGACGGCACGCCATTGGCGTGTGCAAAGTGGATTACTGGTTTCATTGCAGTTTTGTCGTTTGTTCAGATTGGACTTGCTGTGAAATAGAGCTGGCAAAACCCTGTCCAATTGAACTTCCCATACGTCCTAGTACTGAATCGAAAGGATTATATTCAATGGTATAATTTACTGCTTTTTCCAGTTTCAGTTCTCGTTTCAAACTATTTAAACTGCCGGTACGGTCTGCAATGCCCAATTTCACTGCCTGTTCACCTGTCCAGAACAAACCTGAGAAAATTGCAGGATCAGTCGACTTCAATTTTTTACCACGGCCTTGTTTTACGGCATTGATAAAATGGTCGTGCACATTATCCAGCACTCCTTGTACATGAGCCTTTTGTGTAGCATCTACTGGCTGAGTCATTGATAAAAGTGCCTTGTTCTCACCAGATGTCATGGTACGGTCTTCAACACCTAACTTTTGCATCAAACCATTCACGCCATAGTTCGGCATAATCACACCAATAGAGCCAACCAGACTCGAAGGATTAACAATGATTTCATCCGCAGCAGAAGCAATATAATAAGCACCTGAAGCACCAGTATCACCAATAATGGCATACAGCTTTTTATCTGCATGGGCTTTTTTCAAATACTGAATTTCTTGCCAGATTTCATCCGATTGCACAGGTGAACCACCAGGGGAATTAATATTTAAAACCACTGCTTTACTTTGCTTATTTTCAAAGGCTTTCTTGAGTGCTTTGATTGTATCGTTACTATTCACGCTTTGCTTGTCTGCAGCAATGGTGCCAATAATGTCGACCACGGCAATATGTGAACTGGTGGTCGCCGTTGGATCTGCCGTGGATGTACTGCAGCTTTTAGCCAGTAACACCAAAATAAAAAGAATATAAGCAAAGGTGAGAAATTTAAAAAAGATTCCCCAACGGCGCGCACGGCGCTGTTCTTCTACAGAGGCTAAAACGGCTTTTTCTAAAATATGCCATTCTTTGCCAGTTATATTTTGCGAATTATGTTGTGTATTTTGAATTTCATTTTCTGGTTTTGGTGGCCAATCGGACATGGAAAACGATCCACTGTTAAGTTAAATTAGAGTCATTATATACACTGATCGGGTTAAATCTGTCTAAATTATCTGTTTTCCCTTATAATAAATTTATCTTTTCCATTCCTGATGCAATTGACAATATAACAATGACCGATCGAAGCTCCCAGAATACAACTTATCGTCTTTTGCAATTTATTAGCCGACAACCTATTCAAATTTCTCGATTTATAGCGCGTGGTTTAGCTGGTCTGGTCAATACTCTTAAAATTTCCAAAACGTCAGAAACCATTCAATTGAATTTAAATATTGCGCTGCCTGAACTGAGCGATACGGAGCGGGAAAAAATTACGGCTCAAGCCATCCGTAATGAGCTGATCTCTTATTTTGAATTTTTCAGTATCTGGGGTTCAAGCAATGAGGCCAATCTGGCGCGCATTCATAAAGTGCGTGGTAAGCAGCTGCTGCTGGATGCACTCGCAGCAAACAAAGGTGTGGTTTTAATTGTTCCGCATTTTGGTACATGGGAAATCATGAATGCCTATATTGCCCAATTTACCAAAATGACCATCATGTATAAGCCAGTCAAAAATGAGGCGGCCGATCAGTTCGTTCGTAAGGCTCGCAGTCGCGAACAGGCAACATTGGTACCTACCGATGAATCCGGAGTTCGCCAGATTTTCAAGGCCTTAAAGCAAGGTGGAACAACGGTAATTTTGCCAGACCATACACCCAATGTTGGCGGTGAAATGATTCCTTATTTTGGACTGCCTTTGGCCACCAGTAATTTAAGTGCCAAACTGATTCAAAAAACCAAAGCCAAAACATTATTTTTGTATGCACTGCGTAATGATGATCAGGGCTTTGATTTACATTTTGAAGCAATTGATGAACGTATTTATTCGGTTGATACCAATCAAGGCACAGGTATTATTTTTCAAGCCATTGAAAACCTGATCCGTCGTTATCCTGAACATTACCATTGGAGCTATAAACGCTTTAAAGCCAATCCTGAATTGGATGGACTGTATTATCTCAATAAAACAGAGGCCTTAGCACTGGTCGAAAAAGTCCGTGCTGAGACCGCAGACCAAAATACAATGTTTCCAGTAGAAAATGATCAGGTCATATAATCAGGCCTTATGATTTAAGCTTTACTGCTTCACGTTTTAACCATAGCTTTTGTTCACGTGCATAATGTAATTGCATTTGTCCATTGGCCTGTCTGCTAAATTGAATGCTGCCCTGCTGTACTGTGCTCAATACAGGAATATCCAGCTGCTGTAAACGCTGCAACGTCATTTTACTGGGATGTCCATAACGATTGTTAAAGCCAGCCGAAGCGATCACGATTTTTGGTTTTAATTGCTTTAAAAAAGTATAGGCTGAACTGTGCCGACTACCATGATGCCCCAAAACCAGCACATCAACCTTTAAGTCTGGATAATCCTGCAGAATTTGATATTCCGTTCGCCAACCGGCATCTCCCATCAGCAAAAAATTTCGATAGGGTTGGGCATTTTTCACCTGCACATAAACCACGCAGGACATTTCGTTTTGATCAGTTTTGGCATTTGCCAAATTCTCTGCTTTGGGTGATAACACGGTTATGTTCATCCCATCATTCCACGACCATTGCTGCCCTTGATGACAATAATCAAACTGGCTACTATCGGGAATGGGAACTTGCTCATTTGAATAAACATACTTAATGGGTAAATCCTGTTTAATCGATGCATACGCCCCGCTATGATCCTGATCTAAATGAGTCAAAATCAGCTGATCTAATTGATCCACACCCTTCACCGATAAAAAGGGCAAAATAATTTGTTTGCCGATACTGAATTTAGCTTCATTATAATTACCACCAGTATCAATCATCATGGTCTGGTCTTGATCCCGAATAAAAATTGCCTGCCCTACCCTATACTTCATATATAGATATTTCGAATCCATACTTCATAAAATATGGAATTAATGTTAAATTAGTTAAAATAATCAAATTAAAAACTTAATATATCAATAATAATCATCCATCAATTTATTTAAGAGTAGCCCACTGATTTAACATCCCGAGTGCAAGAACAGCCTTTAGATCCTATCGCCTATAAAAATACAAAAATTATATAGCTCCTAAATCAACTATATGTTTATTAAACATGAAGCTTTAAGACACTCAAATTTAGGAACCAGAAGATGATAAAGTACACACCATTCTTCCCTATCAATGTATTAAAAGAATTACTTTAGACTCACAAAAACATATTTTGATATTTGGTGGGACAACAAAGTTAAATAATGAAAATACAAAGGCTATGGGGTTTTCATTATGATTTGGCCATTAGACCTCTTGCGTTAGTCAAAATTTAAACAGCCTCAAGCTATATTTTATAAGGTTTTAGCTGATTCAAAAATTAGGTAAAAGCATACTTTCGCAAGAGGTCTATTGGTAAAAATTTAGTGTGTAGTCAATCCTGCTCCCAGTTCTGAGGTAAGATTGATAAATTTACTGCATTTCTTGCTCAGAGCTGCTTCTTCTTATTTATTCTCAAGCCATATCTTTAATCTTTATAATTAGAATAATAAATTTTGAAAACTATTAATAACTAATCAATAGTTTAATAGTTACTTGAATAAAGTGGTGTCAAAAACTTAGTTAAAATAAATTAAAAATTACCTATAATCCTACAAGTTAGAATCTTTACTTCGAGTAATGAAAATTAAAGCGCATCTATGAGATTTAAAAATATAGAACAAACATCACGTCTAATCATAGAAGTTTTACCTATGATATTTGGAAACAACCAAACAACACAAAGTATTTTATTTCACCATTAAGCGGATCATTGATATAATATTTTTATAATTAGCAATCATAAAAATAATATGATTATTTCACCCTATTTCTTTGAATCAACTCGTATGCTGATCCAACATATCAATAAATTTTAAAATTTCCAATCTCTGCTGATGCGACATCAGATGAATTTTTAAAATCATTTTAGCCATTAAATCATTATCAGTATAAAAATAAGCGACAGGAACGTCTAAGACATCTGCAATTTTGGACGCCATCAAAAAATCAGGCACATGCTTTCCAGTCTCATATTGATTCATCCGTGCACTTGCCGAGGATTCTTCAATACCAGCCAGTATTCCTAAACGCTCTTGAGACAAGTTCTTTGCTTTTCGAGCAAGCCTTAAACGTATAGAGAAAATATTTGAGGTATGTCGAGCCATTAGTTCAGAGATAAATCATAAAACTAAGATCTTCTTAGTTTTGAATTGATTTATTACTAAGGATTCCTTAGTATTTGCTTACCTAAGAAATCCTTAGTTTTTAAATAGTCAGTAAAAGGAAAGTGGCACTCCATTTTCTTTTCAATTTTTTATACGTGATAATTTTGCGGAGGACGTTTCATGACAAGACCTAGCACAAATTCAAGTAAAAATAAGCTGTATTTTAAAGAGACATATAATGAATATAATTAAATCTATTATTGGGCTTTCACTTTTGACGAATATGATCGGTTGTGTAACTGTCGATCATATAAAAGCCTCTGATGTTTCAAAATTCAAAAACCCGAGTGAAGTCGTCGCATCCAAGCACTTAAATGGGAAAGATAGTAAAGGTAAGGAATATATGGTTTCTCCTAACCTACTAGAACACCAAATTCCGTTTACCTATTTAAAGACATACTGTGAATCTCAAAAAGGACATTTTTCACAAACATACCAATCAAAATTTTCAAGATTAACTAAACCTATTCAGGGCTCTACAAATATTGCACTCCCATATATTGGTGGTTTCACTTGTACTGCGTCCTCACCATGGGGTGTAAGTATTGAACCTATTTCAAATAGATATAATCGTACCCAACAACTTACGTTTATGACATTAAAAACAGAAATAGTAAGTCCACGTGATCTACTGAATATTTCAAGCGATTATTTAATGATTGATTTGAAGAAACAAAAAGAAATTGATGCTCAAATTCAGCGACGTAACCAAGAGATTAGAAATCAACAGCAGAATTATCAACGCATGGTTGCAGCGAACTCACCCAAAGCAAATGATATTGGTCGTACGATCTGTAAGGACACTTCAATATCAGAATATACAGGTCTGGTTGTGCTGGGTCAGCCTCAATTTAGAACCGTCACTGGTGCCAAAGTTATTGCTAGCTTAGAGGCAGTTAGCAACAACAATATCAAAATTAGCATCAAAGGTTGGTTGAGTAGTAACAATCAAATTGCTTCAGGCAATAATGTTCAATATAAACAAACTCCATTAGAATCTGGCCGCGTGATATGGGATAGCAAGGAAAATTGGTATATCTGTATGTATTAGTATGTGATTTCTATTGACTGACTTGTCATTAGACAAGTCAGCTATTTAATTAGCCTATTCTTTTGTGTTTCATATTGTTTTTGGCTCACTAAAACCAAAAAATTATTAATCCATTTTTTCCAAGATAAGGTATATGAAAGAAATTAAAAATGCTGTTAAAAAACAGTTCTTACATATTGTTGAGAGACAAACTATTCTAGTCATGTTTACACCTAAAGAAATCTGGACACAGTTCGATATAGTGTCCGATCAAGTGAAACAACAGACCTACCTTCTCATCCAAGATCTTGTGAAACATGGTTATTTAACAAAAATTACTGGTCTTAATGGTAAAAAATATTATTCAGAAACTTCCAAATTGGAAGAATTTAGGTTTGATCATTGCAAGCTAAAAGCAACTGAAATATTGACTCAAAAATTAGTTGAAATTAAGCAACAAGAATTAGATAAAAAAATTGAAATTCAATTAACTAATGAGCTAATTAAAGAAATTCCTGAATTAGATTTTTGTTTAGAAAAATATATCAATAACATTAACTTTGACGTCAAAAATATTATAAAAAGAAAAAACAATATCGTAAATATTATTAAAAATATTGAATCTTGTATTTATTAATCATTTCATAAGATTTCAGTGGTTGTAGACTAACTAATCACTCAAAAAGAAGGATATAGTATTACAAGTTTATCTATTGGTTAGTCAGACTATTCCAGTTAAGTTTGTGCATAATCTGTCCATGCAGAGATCATACGTATCTAATAGGTAGACCTCTTGCTTAAGAATACTTTCAACTTATTTTTAAATCAGACAATGCCTTATAAAATAAGAATTAAAGTTGTTCGATTTTTGACTTACGTAAGAGATCTAATGTATATGAAATATAAGTAAGCGAATTTACTGTTGAAAAGTTCAATGTATTTTCTCTGTATTAGAAATAAAATTTTAAAAATCTTAACTGCTCTTGAAATATCTTTTCCCGACACAATATCGAAATAATCACAATACCTGCGAATACATAATGACAACATTAAAACAATCTGACGTGGGGAATATATCGCTAGAGACTTCAGAAAAAATTAAGATCTTATGCTTAAACGGTGGTGGAGTTCGTGGCTTATTCACGATTAGTCTACTAGCAGAAATCGAAAGTATCATCGAAAAACGTGAGAATCGAACTGGTGTAAAAATTGGTGATTATTTTGATCTGATTACTGGCACTTCGATAGGTGGTATTTTGGCACTTGGTTTGGCAAGTGGTAAAAGCGCCCGTGAGTTATTGGAAAAATTTGAAAGTAGTGCATCTAGTATTTTTCCTCTGGATCGGTTCAAGTGGAAGAAGTTTTGGACGCTTTTTCGTCCTATCTACAAAAGCGATCCATTGTATGAAACAGTTAAAAGTATGATTGGTGATACTGTTAAATTTGAAGATTTGGAACGTCGCGTAATGATTACATCACTGAATCTTTCTACAGGAAAACCAAAGTTTTTTAAAACTCCACATAATCCTAATTTTAATTATGATCGTGAGATCAGATTGATTGATGCTGCAATGGCCACATCTGCAGCACCAACCTATTTCAAACCTCACTTTATCAAAGATGCGGGGCACTATTTTGCTGATGGTGGTTTAGTCGCAAATAATCCTAGCTTCATAGGCGTGCGTGAAGTTCTGATTGATATGAAAAATGATTTTCCAAATGCGAAGCCTGAAGATGTTTCTGTTTTAAATATTGGAACATTAAGTGAAAATTATTGCATTGGTCCCAAAACTCTTTCTAAAAAATGTAACAAGGGTTATTGGGGATTATGGGGCATGGGCGAACGTTTAGTTTTGAGTACTATGACTGCAAACCAACATTTGCAGAGGTTCATGTTAATTCGTGAGTTTAAAGTCATGGGAATTGAGAAAAATTATGTTGAAATCGATGAGACGATTCCAAACGAAGCTGCTGCCGATATTACGCTTGATAATGCTTCTGAGAGTAGCCTGAGGCAACTTAAAGGTATGGGCAAAAAATTAGGTGCCGAAGGCTATACTGAAAATGAGGAATTACGAAAATTCTTCCTGAAACCAGCTAAAAAATTTAACACTAATACATCATTATTACAGGGGATGTGACATGACTTGGAATTTTCATAATTATTATACCAATCGTGATACTGGCTTGATAGGTCAGCTAATCCTTAGTGATCATGAGAAAGATGCACTCAAAGCATTACGTCAGATTGTACGTGAACGAACACGGGATGTTTTTGACGAAGCTAAACAACTTGTTAAGTCTTCTAAACAGCACCACTCCGCTTTATCATTTCGAGCTGAGTTCATCGATACACATTTCAAATACCTTTCAGCAGATGATCAAAAAACTCTATCCCAACTTATTATGGATTTGTCAGATGATCTAAAGGCAGAATTCATGAAGATAAGTCCACGTTTTTGGACACAGGGTAGCTTCATGTATGACACGTTAAATCGTCCATATAAATCTACTCAAGAAATGGACATTGATGATGGTACATATCTGCCGATGCAATTCTTTGAAGATAAACCAGCAATTGGACATCAACTTCTATTACTCTTGGTTGATGCTTCTCTTAAATCTTTGGCTGTTGAGCGTTATGGATGGTCATTTGAAGCGAAAGAAACATGTGGACGCATCAAAATCCCTGCCAAAAGCGTCCATATAGATGTACCGATGTATGCCATTCCTTTTGAGAAGTTCCTAGAAAAAGAAGTGTTACTAAAAGAGGCTGCAAACACACGATTATCAATGGAAATGTATGACAGTATCATAGCCGCAGATCATGCGCTTTATGATCAAATTGAAACTGACTGTGTAAATCTAGCTGTACGCAAGGATGATGCAAAATGGATTAAAAGCGATCCAAAAGATGTCCATTTATGGTTCCAAGATGCGTGTCAACGGACTGGTCAGCATTTACGAAAAGTTTGTCGTATTCTTAAAGCATGGCGTGATGCTGGTGATTGGCAAGAAAGTAATGGTCCATCATCGATTTCTTTAATGGCAGCAGTGGTAGACATCTTAGATCGTACTTCTGTTGATTCTAAAGATTTTGGATTATTGATGCTGACAGTTGCAAGAAAACTTCCAGATGCTTTCCACAATGGCGTAGAGAGTCCTGATGAAAATGATGATCGCCCTTTGTTCCCTCCACACTATGAGCATGAACCTAAGCACAAAGAAGTTATACAGAAGCTAAAGCAATTGGTTGATTCCCTCGAATCTGTATACGCTGCACATACCAAGCAAGATGCTTTAGATATTCTTAATGGCGAATACGGTGATCGTGTTCAGGATCTAAGTCTTATCGTGTCTCAAGCAGCAGCTCCTGCTTATGAAAGCACTCCATTTAAAGCAAAAGAAGCTGCCATTATCAGCACTTCAATGAAAAGTGGTTGATTGAGTGTCGGAATTACATGCTGTGATGCTTGGCTGTGGGTATGAATACCTGACAGCCAAGCAACGAAAAAAATATAAAGTTCTATCTTCAATTGCAGAAAAATATCCTGTTTACCTCAAAGAATTTTCGACTTCTGAGGGGATATTCACTATTGCTCTAGAAATAAACTATGACGTTTATACAATTTTGCCATGGGCGCATATCATCAGTAAACCATCACAGTTTGACGATATGCTACTTCCTCATATCAATAATAGTGGGAATCTTTGCTACGTTGAACAAATGGAAGCTGATTGGGACCCTAATGATCTTAGTAATTTATATAGGACTATCGATCACCAGATCCAACGCACATTAGATAACTCAATTAAATCTTTAAAGAATGGCAAAGTAGATCAGGTTGAACTTGAGGGTGAATTTGTCGCTTACTGGAAAGCTGAACGACTGACCTATGCATTGACCGATCTAAACTCATTGAATGGTGAAGTTGCTTATCTAACTCGAAACACTGCTAAGGATGGTTCTAAACGCACCGAATCCTTATTGTTTGGATTCCACGATAAAGATATTCAAGAAAAATGGTTAAGCCAAAGATCACTTGAAGAAACTGACAGTCGGAAACTCAACGTTTTTTGTCTTACGGTTAGGCCTACCAAGCTTTCTGGTGTTCATTGGCCACCCAAAGATGCCAAGGCACTATTTCAATGGTTGTCTAAAGTAGACCACAATGCCAAAGCACATTTAGTTCAGTATTTTGTAGACCACCCTGCGACTAAACATCATTTGATCGTATTGGATGTAGATAAACAAGATACATTCGGGGTAGTACTCGAACTGAATCTAAAAGCAGTACAGTTTACGACTTACGCAAATCCAAGAAAAAAAGGTAAAGGGGCAAGAAAATTTGATTTAGAAAGAGCAAGTAGCGTTCTCATGGGTAAATTCGCTTTCAATAAATTCCAAAGAATTGCATTTGAAAAGTCGGATAAAGATACGATCCTCTCACGTAATAGATCTAGACCTGAGATTGGTGATCTGCGGACAAAGCGTATCGCTTTAATTGGCTGCGGAACCATTGGGGGTTACCTGGCAGAGCTTTTGATTCGGGCCGGTGCTGGCATGGGAACCAAAAGTTTAGATTTATATGATCATGATACCTATGGTCCGCACAATTTTGGTCGCCATACATTGAGTAGCAGAGACTTCGGTAATCACAAAGCAATAGCATTGAAAGATAGGCTTATTGATTCAACTCACCTCACGACAAATGTTAAAGCTCATAAATATGGGTTTCCTATTATGAAGTCTTTCTTATCACATTATGACATCGTTATTGATACCACTGGTCGAGGACCTGTATCAAAACGCTTAGCAAAAGTGATCCGAGAGATTGATGCTAAGGATAGACCTATCATTGTTCATGGATTCAATGATGGTAACGGTATCGCATCAAAAGTATTCATTGATAGCTCAGATGGTTGTTATAACTGCCTATGCGGTGATCCGGCTTTCTATAAAAATGGCACTGATATTCGTTTTGAGAAGATATTAGATGTTAACCAAAAGAAAGTGTCATGTGGTAATACATACACACCATATGATGCAGCAGTCAGTGTTATGACAGCTGCTTTGATCCAAGAAGCAGCTTTATCAACTTTAGAGCATGATAGGGATTGGAATTATAAAGAACATATTTTCATGGGCAGTCGCACTAAAAAACCGACTTGGATTAAAAAACAAGACTTTTGTGACATCTGTAATGTTCGATAGAGAACTCGTTTTCAAAGCCCTAGATGGATCTCTATTCGTCATTTCGCCTAATGTTGCGAATATATTATTTTCATACCGCCAAATAGGCACCTCTAGCCCTGAAAGTGCCGGAGTTCTTATCGGTGAACGTAGAGATACTCATATCATCTTAAAAGACCTTTCAGAGCCTAGCAAGTTCGATATTAGAAGTAGATTCATGGTAGACCGTATCAGCAAACATCATCAAAAGACTGTTGATGAAGCTTTTAAAAAAAGTAATGGTGAATTGCACTACTTAGGTGAGTGGCACACACATCCTGAAGATGTACCAAATCCATCCATAACAGACTACACCAGTTGGCACAAAAACCTAAAATCAGATTTACCATTGGTTTTAATTATTGTTGGTCGAACACATTTTTGGGTAGGAAAAAAAATAAAAAACAATCTTGAGGTATTAAAACAAATTTAATTAATTGTAACAATGTATGACAAAAATAAAAACTCAATGTCTATTTTTATAACTTATAAGTTAGTTTATGCACTCAATCGCATTGACCAAAGACTCTTCATGATAGGTTACTTGACCTCCTCTAGAATTTTTTGTCCTATTAAGATCTTACTAAAATTTAATTATCTTGAAATAAATATTAATAAATCACAGACTAAAGTATTTAGCTATAAAAAAATCTATATTTAAATCGAGTGATAGATCAATTTAAAAAACAAAAGCTTAAAGTATTTTTCAGTAAAAACCTGTACTTTCCTATGAAACTAAAGATAAATAAAATCATGATTAACAGAGAATAAAACTTTAGCGAATTATTTTATTATCCATAAATAAAAATTAGAAATTAAAATAAATGTTAGCGGCAGTGTAAAAATGACCCCCTAATGGCATTTAAAAACTGACCCCCTTGGTTAATATAGCGGTCATTTTGGACTGCTCAACATGTTAACTTTGGAGCAAGCAGTGACAATCCAAATACTT